>NZ_VPCP01000029.1:0-34589 GCF_013418145.1 Acinetobacter sp. YH12201
TCGTTCGGTAAATAACTTCATGGTGAATATCATGGCTGCTGTAGTGGCTTATTGTTTGAATCCCAATAAGCCAACTTTCCAAAATATGCTAAAAGGCTAAGCAGATTTCGTCGAACTCAGGTTAAATAGTATTCTGCTTGAAAAATGGCTGACAAAGTAGAGCTGGGGGAGACTGAAGCTGACTCATGGTTCCCTGTTTGCCTGAATGCTATCCTTGGACGTGTGGTCACTTTCTGGTTGCGGTATTTTAGCTAGGCTTTTATAAGAGTAGCATAGATCAAGCAGGCCATAGCCTGCAGCGCCGACTGTTGCAAGCAGCATATCTTTATGTGCATCCCACATATCTCCCTGTTGCCCATTATAATTTTCTGCTTCCTCTGGGGATAAACCAATGGCAATCAGCCATTCAAGCCATTCATAAATTAAACTGGTGGCCATGATAAACTGCACCACCAATAAAAATAGCATGAAGGGTTTGGCCCCAGGCAGCCATACATGAAACAGCCGTAGTAACACTGGGTAAAGCAGTACACCACAGGCAAGATGCACCAGACGGTCATACATATTGCGTGACCAGCCCATCGATTGATTAAGGTCAAAATTGAACAGCTGAATTAGCCATTCGTTATAGGGAACATAGGAATACAGGTAATGTGCACCGATAATATGGATCAGTAAAAAAATGAGATAGAGCACAAAACTATAAAAACTCATGCCAATTTTTTTTTGGGTAAACAATAACAGCACCAGCATAAACACGGTACCGGCTTGATGCAGTAGATATGCTTCAAATTCTAAAGGATGGATACTGGCGATGATTACCGCAATAGTGAGTACTGCAAGAGCAACCCAGTGTTTGATATTCAATTGATGTTCAATCATTATTTCTTGTATTGGCAAAGTTTTATTGGGAGTGCTGAAATTTTATCAATGGCTTATGTGGTTACAAACATAGATGAATTATCAACAGATTCTATTCTAATAAAAAAGCGAAGCCGAAGCTTCGCTTTTTAGATTTATTTTGAATTAAATTTTAGAAATTAAATCCTTAATCTGTTTCGCTTGAGTTGACGCATTACCTGTATAAGTTGCAGGGGTCATTTCAGCCAGACGTGCACGGTCAGCAGCAGGAACGGCTTCTAACTCGTTACCATTTACGAAGTTCACCATCATGTCGCGAGTCATGGCCTGACCACGAGTCAGGGCTTTTAATTTTTCGTATGGTTTTTCAACTGCATAGCGGCGCATTACCGTTTGAATTGGTTCAGCAAGCACTTCTTGAGCATGGTCAAGATCTTCCAGAATACGCTGTGCATTCAATTCAAGTTTGCCAATACCTTTAGAGCAAGCTTCGAATGCGATCAAGCTTTGCGCAAAACCAACCCCCATGTTACGAAGCACAGTAGAGTCAGTTAAGTCACGTTGCCAGCGAGAGATTGGAAGTTTTTCGCCCAAGTGAGCCAATACTGCATTGGCAATACCCAGGTTACCTTCAGAGTTTTCGAAGTCGATTGGGTTGACTTTGTGCGGCATGGTTGAAGAACCCACTTCGCCTTCTTTCAAACGTTGTTTGAAGAAGCCAAGCGAGATATAACCCCATACGTCACGGTTAAAGTCGATCAAGATGGTATTGAAACGACGTAACGCATCAAACAGTTCTGCCATGTAGTCATGTGGTTCGATTTGAGTAGTGTACGGGTTAAACTGTAAACCTAAAGATTCCACAAAGGCTTGTGAATGAGCAGGCCAGTTGATTTCAGGGTAAGCAGAGTAGTGCGCGTTGTAGTTACCTACAGCACCGTTGATTTTGCCTAGAAGTTCAACTTGTTTGAACTGTTTGATTTGGCGCGCTAAACGGTAAGCCACGTTCGCCATTTCTTTACCCAAAGTGGTTGGGCTAGCAGTTTGACCATGGGTACGAGACAACATTGGTTGTTCAGCATGAGTTTCAGCCAAAGCAACGATTGAATCGATGATTTGTTGCATTGCAGCAACTAAAACTTCACGACCATTTTTCAACATTAAAGCATGAGACAAGTTGTTGATGTCTTCAGAAGTACAGGCAAAGTGAATGAATTCACCGGCATTCTTCAATTCTTCGATATCAGCAATCTGTTCTTTAAGGAAATACTCAACTGCTTTAACGTCATGGTTTGTGGTACGTTCAATTTCTTTAATGCGGTTGGCATTATCTTCAGAGAAGTTGGCAACAATTGCATCAAGTGCAGCATTGGTTTCTACACTGAAAGCAGGAACTTCAGTGATTTCAGGACGGTTTGCAAGCGCTTGTAACCAGCGTACTTCAACAGTCACACGAGCGTGGATTAAACCAAACTCAGAGAGGAAAGGGCGCAAAGCATCACATTTGCTAGCATAGCGTCCATCTAATGGAGAAAGTGCGGTTAAAGCGTTCATAGCGATTCCTTAAACTTTGGAATTAAACGTAAAGCGAATAATAAAAATTCGTTCATGATCAGGTTAAACTACCTGATACTGTAAACGGGCAAGATCTTGAATATCCTGGAGCAGTTTGCGCTTGCTAAAAATCATGCCCCATGAGCTGCCACCTAACTGACGCCATAAGTGCGCCAGTTGCAGGCCAGTAAACAGGGAAGCGCGAATTCGGTTGGTATGGGCACTATCTTTAAATGCTTCGGCATTGCCTTTGACCATAATCCGCGGATTAATTTGTCCGGCAGTGTCTATATAGGTTTGGGCAAGGTTAGCAATAATGCTGGGATGCAGATAGTTATTATCGAAAAAAGACAGCTGTTTTAGAATTTTCTGTTGTGATTGTTCAATAATTTCAACAAATTTGGGATTGCTATAGACTTTTTTCTCTAACTGTAACAACGCCATGGCATAGCTCATTGGCAATTTGGCGTTGGAAAATTTCGGTAAACGTGATTTAGGAGAAGGATTAAAGGGTTGGGTAATACTGCTTTCTAATGTTTTTAAGCCAAGGGAAATATCGGCCAGTTGATTAAAGAAGTCTAGGGTTTGACAGGATTCATTGGAAGTAGGACGGATATTCAGGCTGGCTTTAATCAATTGTTCTAAATAGAAGCTGCCATTTTCACCAATACTGTGTTGTCCTGACATGGCTGTCATATGGGTCAGCTGTGTCGACTGGAACACAGCTGCCAACGCCAAAGCACGATTCTGACGTACATTCAGAGTCCGAGGCTGTTGAAAGGGTAACTCAGCCATGCCTATCGTTTCCTTTTTAAATAAAATCAGGTTTTGGCGCATTGGTATGATGAATCACACCGCCACCTAAACAAACTTCATCTGCGTAGAACACTACACTTTGTCCTGGAGTCACCGCACGTTGCGGTTCGTCAAATTCAACACGTACGCCATTTGGCATATCGGCATCTTGATAAATGACACAAGCCTGATCCGGCTGGCGATAACGGGTTTTAGCCGTACAGCGGAAACCTGTTACTGGAATATCCTGCTCGCCAGAGACCCAGTCAATCGCTTCACTCCAAAGTATAGTACTTTGCATTAGTGGATGCTCATGACCCTGACCAATAACAAGGCGATTATTTTCAATATCTTTATAAAGCACAAACCAGGCGCCTTCGGCTTCGCCTTTCAGACCACCTAAGCCGATACCGCCACGTTGACCGAGCGTATAGTACATTAAGCCGTGATGTTCACCAACCTCTTTGCCGGTATCCAGTAAAATTTTTCCGGGTTGGGCTGGAAGATATTGTTTTAAAAAGTCATTAAAACGGCGTTCACCAATAAAGCAGATTCCGGTGGAGTCTTTTTTCTTTGCAGTTGCCAGACCCAGTTCTTCAGCAATTTTACGCACTTGTGGCTTTTCAATTTCACCGACAGGGAACAAAGTTTTGTTAATTTCACGGCCATGTACGGCATGCAGGAAATAAGTCTGGTCTTTGTTTTGGTCAAATCCGCGTAACAAAGGTGCATATTCTTCACCACGCGAGTTGGTCATGGTTTTACCACGACGGCAGTAATGACCTGTGGCAATAAAGTCTGCACCCAAATTCACCGCATGGTCTAAAAAGGCGCGAAATTTGATTTCTTTATTACATAAAATATCCGGGTTTGGGGTACGACCAGCCGCATATTCAGCCAGAAAATGCTCAAACACACGATCCCAATATTCCATGGCAAAATTGGCGGTATGCAGTTTGATGCCAATTTTGTCACACACTGCTTGCGCATCGGCAAGGTCTTCCATCGCCGTACAGTATTCCGTGCCGTCATCTTCTTCCCAGTTTTTCATGAAAAGACCTTCAACCTGATAACCTTGTTGAAGAAGAAGTGCTGCAGACACAGATGAATCTACACCACCAGACATACCGACGATGACACGTTGTTGCATAGGATTAGGCATCCAAAGTTGTAAATAGGGGAGAATTTTGGTGCTCATAAACGAGCGATAAAGGATATTTTTGACCGGATAAGGCATCTTTGACGGCTTTAATCACCAAGGGACTACGTGCGCGTGCAGATTCTTCCAGTTCGCCCAATGTCATCCAGACGGCACCCACGATTCCAGTATCCAGTTTTGCATCTGTATGATGATGCAGATCTGTGGCTAAAAAGCAAAAACGGAAATAGGTACGGTCAGGGAACATTGGCGGAGTATAGGTATATATGCCAAGCAGGTCTGTAATTTCTACATCATGCCCAGTTTCTTCCATGGTTTCACGAATGGCTGCTTGTATGAGCGTTTCGCCACATTCGACATGACCTGCAGGCTGGTTAAATACGGTATGCGTTACACCTTGAGTATGTTCTTCAACAAACAGGAATTTTCCATTTTTTTCAACAACAGTAGCGACGGTAACGTGGGCAGTCCAAGCGGTCATAGAAAAGCACCATGGGATAAAAGGAGTATTCTACAAAATTTAGCGCTCGGTGGCTATGTTGCAGGGCTTTTTCTTTCTAATCCACCTTCTTGATGATCACTTGCACGGTGAAAATACATCAGGAATTGGGTTGGTAAGCCCAGACACTATGTAGAAATTTCTGTTCTGAGCCCCACGGAGTCAGGTGAATATCATGTTCAAAATACATTAAATGAAAATCGGCACCGAGTTTTTCCTGTAACTCTTTAATGCTATAACGATGAATAGTTAAACCGCTGCATTGGGTTGGGCCATCTTCAGCAAAGTTGGACATGATTAGATGACCACCTTTTTTTAAAGAGGTTTTTAGGTTGAAAATATATTGCTGTTGTTGTTCAGCTGTGACCATAAAATGAAATACGGCACGGTCATGCCATAAATCAAAATAATTGGCAGGAAGCGTGACGGTGCAGATATCTTCTACCAGCCAGGTGATGTGCTCTGCATTCAGGTTTTTCTCCCGTAGTCTGGTCTGGTTTTTTTCTAAAGCCGTCCGGGAGAGATCTAATACATGGATATGTTTAAATCCAAGCTCTAAAAGTTGATCGATAAATACCGATGCACCACTTCCCACATCAATAATCTGCGCAGTTAAATCAAGTCCATGTTTATCTCTTAATCGTTGGATCAGCTCGAAAGACTTTTGATCCTGTGCCTGATACCAGCTGACTTGATCAGTGGATTTGGTCTGATAGACATTTTCCCAATGCTTTTGGCTCATGGTATGGCATCCTAAATTTAGAGAAAATTGAACCTGTATAATTCATGCCTTGAACTGAACGGACTAGTGAGCTTAAAGCCTGACTGTTATTGGTAATTCCCAGCCACCTTCACATAATGTCTCGCTGAATAAGGTAAAAATTCTTTTTCTTTCTCTGTAAGCGGACGAACTTTCTGTACCGGACTGCCGACATATAAATAACCACTTTCCAGACGTTTGCGTGGTGGAACCAATGAGCCTGCACCAATCATCACGTCATCTTCAATCACCACATCATCTAAAACGATGGTGTTGATCCCCACTAATACCCGATTGCCAATGGTACAGCCATGTAAAGTCACATGATGGCCAATGGTCACATCTTCGCCAATAATTAAAGGTGAACCTTCAGGTTTATCGGCTTTTTTATGGCTGACATGCAGCATGGCATGATCCTGCACATTGGAGTTTTTGCCAATATGAATATAATTCACATCACCACGAATCACGGCAAAAGGCCACACTGAAACATTTTCAGCAAGTACCACATCGCCAATTACGACTGACATATCATCGATATAACATGAGTCATCAACTTGTGGTGCGGTATTTAAATAGGGGCGAATGTTTTTAGCCATGTGAGGGGTTCAGTCTGTCAATTTTCAAGCATTATAAAATAAAAAAGCATCCAGACCGAAGTGTGGATGCTTTAACTTAAGTCTAAAGCTGTGCTTAGAACAAGTTTGCGAAGAATTGTTTGATGTGATCAATCATTTTTGCAAAGAAACCAGCTTCTTCAACCGCCTGAAGAGCAACAAGCGGTTTTTCTGCAATCACTTTACCATTTAAAGTAGCTACATATTTACCTACCACTTGACCTTTTTTCAACGGTGCAGTCAGTTTAGGTTGAACCACCAATTGAGTTTTAATGGCATTGGCTTCGCCTTTAGGCATGGTCACGTTAAAGTTTTCTGCCAGACCAATTTGAACATCATTGCTTTTGCCATACCAAACTTTTGACTTGGCTAAAACCTGATTGGCAGGTTGAACCTTAACAGTTTCAAAGTTTGCATAACCCCAAGCCAAAATTTCACGTGTTTGTGAGGCACGTTCGTTCATGCTTGGTGCGCCAAAAATCACGGAAATTAAACGCATTGGGCCGCGTTTAGCGGAAGTGGTTAAGCAATAGCCAGCTTCTTCAGTATGACCGGTTTTTAAACCGTCTACACTTGGGTCTGTATAAAGCAATGCATTACGGTTACCTTGTTTAATGCCGTTAAAGCTAAATTCTTTTTCAGAGTAGATTGGGTAATATTTTGAACTGTCATGAATGATATGTTGCGCAAGTGTCGCCATATCTTTGGCAGTCGAGTAGTGACCTTCTGCAGGCATACCGGTTGCATTGATGAAGCTGGTATTGGTCATGCCAATACGTTTTGCTTCCTGATTCATCATGTGTGCAAAGGTACCTTCATTACCGGCAATATGTTCTGCCATGGCTTTAGAGGCATCGTTACCAGATTGAATGATAATCCCACGCAGCATTTCCAGTGCTGTTGCAGTCCCGTTAAGCGGGACATACATACATGATTCCGTGCTGCTACCACGACACCACGCAGATTCGTTCATACGAACTTTTTCATTTTCAGTGAGTTCACCGCTCAATAACTTTTGTTCGATGATATAGCTGGTCATCATCTTGGTCATTGAAGCAGGTGCTAATTTTTCATTTTCATTTTTTGATGCGAGGATTTGCCCTGTCTCATAATCCATTAAAACATAAGATTTATTATTGAGTTCTGGCGGTGCAGATAAGACAGTTGCTGCGTATGTGAAGCTCGGCAATAGTAATAATGCAGCAAGGGCGCTTTTGTGGGTCATTCTGGGTGGTTCCAATATCTTAATAATAAGCACAAAGAGCTTTGCATTTTAGGACAAAGCAAAGCTGACTTCTATGGGGGAAATCAGCTTATTTTCAAAAGTATTGTAACCAATTTGTGTTATTTGCTGTATGTGGTGAGTTCTTGGCAAATTTCCTGATTTTTTGCATCTCCAGCTTTTTTTGCATCGTTACGTGCTTCAGCTAAAACAGGCTCAAATTTTTTCTCTTGGCTGAGTTTAGCCAGGCTCGAAACCGCATTATTGTCGGCAGGTAAATATTCTTGTGCCAGCTTGGCATAACCTTGTTCAAATTTAGCATGATCTTTCACTAAACTAGGGCAGACTTCTGAAAGTACATAAATGGCTGCCAGCTCTTGCTGGGTGACTTTTTGTAGTGGCGTCACTTCAATATTTTCATCTGGTGTGGCTGCATGAATCATAGACAGGGTCATGGCAGCAGTGGTTAACAGTCCCAAAGAAAGCGGTTTAAGCATAGATAATTTCATTAAACAGACCTGAATGATTTAAAAACATCACAATAATAAAAATAAGATTAACGGTATTTGGGGTAATTGTAAGTACACAAATGTATTAAAGCTGTTGAAAATGATGACGTTCATCAAGAAAATATGAAAACAGCAAAGAATTAAAAAGGCATAAAGAGGAATCTGCTTTATGCCTGTGGTCATAATAAGATGTTCAATATTTTAGATAACTTATATAAAACAAGAGCAAATGATCAAACCTGATAATTTACAACATCTTCGCAAACCGATTTTTGTTCATCTTTACTGGTTTCTTTTGCAGCCTGGCGAGCTTCTTCTAGAACAGATTTATACTCTGAATCTGCTTTAATTTTATCAAAAGTCATCGATTGATCTGAATAGTCTTGCAGATAAGCTTTAATCAACAGCTGAATGTTTTGATCAAATTTTGCATTTTTACCAATAATGGCAGGGCATACTTCAGCCATCACCTGAGTTGAAGCAAGGTCTTCTTTCACAATCGTATTGGCTTCTTCCAGAGATAAACCGTCATTGGCTAACACAGTGGAAGATAATAATGCCGCAATGCCTAACCCCAATAAGCCACGAAATGATATGCTTTTAGTCATTTTTAAATCACACTTTTTGAATGGATGTTGAGCGTCAAATATATATAATTTTCTATACAATTCAATCAAATGTTCTGATTAGTCATTTTTAACCGTTAAGAGATGTTTAAGTGAATATATTAATTGCCAATGATGATGGCGTTTTTGCTCCCGGTATTCAGGCCTTGGCTCAAGCTTTGGCTCCGCTTGGTCGTGTAGTCATCGTTGCTCCTGAAAGTGAACGCAGTGGTTTTTCCAGTGCACTTACCTTAGATCGTCCTTTAAGACCTGTTCAAATTTCAGCAGATGTCTGGGCAGTCAATGGAACACCTGCAGATTGTGTATATCTGTCCATGAACGGCTTATTTGATTTTGAATTTGATCTGGTGGTCAGCGGAATTAACAGTGGGGCAAATCTGGGCGATGATGTGCTTTATTCTGGTACTGTCGGAGCCGCCTTCGAAGGCCGCCTAATGAAACAACCGGCTATTGCCGTCTCCATGGCCGGTCCCAATGTCCGTTCTTATGACAATCCAAATGATTATGCCGTAGCAGCAAAATGGGTGCATGATTTTATTGCCCAGGGTTTGCCGACTTTACCGCCACGTCATATTTTTAACGTGAATATTCCAGATATATCTGAATTGAGAGGTTCGAAAATTACTTATCAGGGACGTCGCAGTCAATCTAAACCGATTAGCAGTCATGTAGACCCACGTGGACGTCAGGTTTATTGGATTGGTTTGTCAGGTGAAGCTGTCGCTGAACCTAAAAAAGGTTTAACTGAAATAGAATCGGATTTTTTTGCGGTGGCAAATGGCTATGTCAGCATTACGCCAATTCAAATGGACGCGACAAATTATGAGATTTTGCACACATTACATGCAGAGTTTTCCAAATAATGCCCAGTAGTGTTATAACTTTGTGAAAAAGCAGAATTGACCCTATTTTTCAGATGCTTTTTTGCTAATCTTAGTGCAAACCAATAAATAGACTTAATGTGTAGAGAGGAAGATTAATGCACTTGGTGTCACCATATCGCTTATTTGCTGCGCCTGTGGGTTTGTTGAAAACCATGGTCTTGTCTACAGCTGTTATTGCCACAGCCATTTTGAGTGGCTGTGCTTCAAAACCACAAGTTCATAATGCGACACGTTATGCGGCTGCACCGGATTACTATACGGTTCGATCTGGAGATACATTAAGCGGAATTGCTGCACGTTATGGTCTGTCTTATACCAGTGTTGCCGATATGAACGATATAGCGCCACCCTATCGCATTTATGTCGGTCAATCTTTACGTTTAAAAGATTCAGGCTCACGTCGCACCACCACTACACAAGCGGTGACCCAAGCTGCACCGATTCAGCGTCAAACCGTTCAACTTCCGACTACACCGGCTAAAACTACAGTTCCTGCAACCACGGCGACTGCCCCCGTAGCATCTTCGAAAGTCTCTGCTTTGCGCTGGGTAAAACCAAGTAATGGCGCAGTCATTGCAAACTTTAATGTGGCTGCAAATGTAAAGGGTATTCGTTATGGTGGTAATACTGGAGATGCGGTTTTTGCTGCGGCTGATGGTCAGGTGGTCTATGCGGCTGATGGTTTGAAAGAATATGGCAATTTAGTTCTGATCAAGCATATCGATGGCTACATTACCGCTTATGCCCATAACAGTAAAATGAACGTGAGCAGTGGCCAGAATGTGACAGCAGGGCAGAAAATTGCTGAAATGGGTTCAACGGGTACAAATCGTACTATGCTGGAGTTTCAGGTGCGTTTAAATGGTAAACCTATCAATCCGACCATCGTTTTACCAATAAATTAAATTTTACAAATACAAAACATAAATTTCGCCGTATAATACAATGAGTTGCTTTTATCGGAAAGATAAAGCAATTATAAGTTCAGAGGGAAATTTATGTTAGATCAACTTCGAGCAATGGGTGTGTTTGCTTGTGTTGTTGAAAAAAACTCGTTTAGCGGTGCTGCACGTGAGTTAGGAATCACGACCAGCGCCGTGAGTCAGCAAATTCGTTCTTTAGAAAATGAAATGGAAGTGACACTTCTACATCGATCTACAAGAAAATTGAATTTGACTGAAGCTGGACAGGCTTTTTTCCACAGCTGTCAAGAAATGCTTGCCGCTGCAGAGCGTGGGAAAATCCGTATCAACGAGTTACGCGATGACTTGGTGGGGGATTTACGCATTGCTACAACCCCGGAACTTGGTGCCAATCATGTGATTCCTGCATTGTCTCACTGGATGCAGGCACATCGTGGTTTAGCAGTCCATTTAGAAGCCGATAATCAATATATTGATATACTTGAAGGACGTATCGATATCGCTTTACGCATGAGCCCAAAAATAGAAGATCATCATTTGAATGTGATGCCTCTGGCTCTGGTAGAGCAGGTGTTGGTGGCTTCTCCAAGTTATTTGAATCAGTCGGCGCCTGTATCGCGGCCTGAAGATTTAAATCATCATGACCTGATTCCAATCAATATTATGAAAAATTATCAACATTTTTCATTTCAACATGCGGCGTCAGATAAAACAGTGAATCTGGAAATGAAATCACGTTTAAGTACCAATAATGTCCTGGTTGCAAAATCATTATGTTTGCAAGGGCATGGTATTGCACGAATTTTATATCTGGATGTACAAAAGGATTTAATGAATGGTGCTCTGGTAGAGGTTTTACCAGAGTGGAAACTGGAAAATTTCACTTTATATGCCATCACGGCAAAAAAAGATCAGCAACCCATGAAGGTTCATCGTTGTCTGGATGCATTAAAACAATACTTTAGCCAGTTACCCGGCGGAAGAATTTACCAGGCAGTTTCATAAAAATGAAGCATAAAAAAGCCGCGATTAGCGGCTTTTTTAGACTGGATTGAAGGCTTAAGCTAAATAATCCTTGATCATTTTAACCAGACGTTCAATCAATTGATCAGCCTGTTGTTGGCTAATGTTGAGTGGCGGTAATAAACGAATTACAGAACCTGCAGTCACATTGATAATTAAATGATATTCATCACGTGCCACATTGACCAATTCGCCACAAGCTTTTGGCAACTCAATACCAATCATCAGACCAAAACCACGAACGCTAACGTTTTGATCAGCCAGTTGCTGGGTTAACTGCTCAACGATATAACTTCCCATTTTTGCTGCATTTTCAACCAGATGTTCTTTTTGAATGGTATCAATAACCGTATAAACCACACGTGAACCCAGAGCAGTACCACTATAAGTTGAACCATGGTTGCCGGCAGTTAAAACACCAACGCCACGGCCTTGAGTCATCACCGCACCAATCGGGAAACCATTGCCTAGCCCTTTGGCAGTGGTGAGTACATCTGGAACAATATTGGTGTGCTGATAAGCAAAGTATTTACCGGTACGGCCATTACCCGTTTGAACTTCATCCAGCATCATCAGCCAGTTGTGCTGGTTACAGATTTGACGGATTTCTTCCAGGTAGCTAAAACCTTGAGGGGCGGTATTGACACCCCCTTCACCTTGAATTGGTTCAACTAAAATCGCAACGATGTCCGGATGATGGATGGCCGCTTCTTCAATCGCTTCGATATCCCCGAAAGGCACACGGATAAAACCTTCAACCAAAGGCGCAAAACCTTCCTGAACCTTTTTGTTACCCGTTGCTGACAGGGTCGCCAGAGTACGACCGTGGAAAGAATGATCTGCAACAATGATTTTAGGTGTGGCTACCCCTTGCATATGACCAAATTTACGCGCAATTTTAATTGCACCTTCATTTGATTCTGCACCACTATTCGAGAAGAAAATTTCTTCCATACCTGAAACTTCAGCCAGTTTTTGTGCAGCAGCAGTTTGCCAAGGTACTTCAAAAATGTTGCTGGTATGAATCAGGGTAGCTGCCTGTTCAGCAATTGCTTCAGTTACCACAGGGTGTGAGTGACCCAAGCCACATACTGCAATACCGGTCAATGCATCTAAATATTCAGTACCATCTTCAGTATAAAGATAAGAACCTCGTCCTCGGACAAAGCTGATCGGCTGACGGCCAAATACCGGCATCAAATGAGATGGTTGATCAGTTTGCACAGGAGCAAGGGTAATGTTATTCATGACTAACTCTTATCTGTTTAGGAGGGAAAAATAAAAGTTTATATAAGCAAAATCCAGGACAGATTAAAAGCCCAAATGTAAATAAAAATGGAATTATTGCTTTAGACATACTGTTTCCTCCAGTTTTGGGTATAATGCGAGGCAGATTAGTTGAGGATTTATCAATGACTGAACAAGTACGCGATACTGAAGCGTTAATTCGTGACCAAATTGCTAAACATGCAGTATTACTTTACATGAAAGGTACACCACAATTTCCACAATGTGGTTTCTCTGCACGTGCAGTAGAAGCACTCAGTCAAATTGGTCGTCCATTTGCTTATGTCAACATTTTGGAAAACCCGGATATCCGTGCAACTTTACCGAAAATTGCCAACTGGCCTACGTTCCCACAATTGTGGATCAATGGTGAATTGATCGGTGGTAGCGATATCATGCTGGATATGTTCCAAAAAGGTGAGTTAAAACCTTTGGTCGAACAGTACAGCCCGGCACCTGAAGCTTAATTCAGTGATGTGAAGTTGAATTAAAAAAAGCGCCTTCAAGGCGCTTTTTTATATCTCAGAAAAAATCATACTTTTTCTGTGAGCGGGTCTTACTCATTGGCTTTCGGCTCAACTGCTGCAGTGGTTACAGCTTGATTGGCAGATGCTTCAACTTTGGTTTTTTTCTTGTCTTTCTTCTTTTTTTTCTTTTTCTTCGGCTCTTCTTCCAGTTCGGCACCATCTTCAAGCGCTTGCCAATATTCTAATTGATCCATGACCGCCGCATAAATGGAACCTTTACTGTAACGGCCTTTTTTATTCAGTATGCCGACAGGACGTGCCATTAAAATTTCTAGAGCCTGGTCAATGGTTTCAATGGCGTGAATATGGAACTGACCTTTGGCCACAGCTTCAATCACATCATGACGTAACATCAGGTGTTCCATATTTTGATGTGGAATAATCACTCCCTGTTTGCCTGTTAAGCCTTGCAGCTTGCAGGCATCATAGAAACCTTCAATTTTGGCATTGACACCTCCAATTGGTTGAACCTGACCCAACTGGTTCATTGAGCCGGTAATGGCCCAGGACTGGTCAATCGGTAACTGGCTAATGGCAGAAATAAGGGCAGAAAGCTCAGCTACGGTTGCGCTGTCACCGTCGATTTGACCATAACTTTGTTCAAAGGCGAGGGCAGCCGAAAAATGCAGCATCTGTTCACGACCAAAATGCGCTTTCAGAAAACTCGACATCAGCAATATGCCTTTGGCATGCAGTGAGCCCCCCAATTCGACACTACGCTCGATATCCAGAATGTCACCGCCACCTTGATAGACCGATGCAGTCAAACGTGAAGGTAAGCCAAATTCGACATCGGCATATTGAATCACCGATAGGGCATTAATTTGACCCAAACGGTGGCCTTTGGTTTCGATTAACTGCGTGCCACGCGTTAAATCTTGCCAGTACAATTCACGTAAATAACCTAGGCGATATTTGCGATGATCAAGTGCGGTATTGATATGTTTTTCCGAAACGGTTTTATCACCGGCTTGCGCTGCATGATGATGTGCTTCCCGGATCAGATCCCCCAAAGTTAAGGCATGCAATGACAATGAACTTTGATCTTCCGCCTGACGGCTTGAGTCGGTGAGCAATGCTGCTAGTGCAGAATGGTCAAAAGGTAACAGTTTGTCAGCCTGAACATAGTCTGCAATCAATTGCATATAGGCTTGTTCATTAATGTCATTACGTTGTAATGTATCGGTGAAATCGGCACGAATTTTAAACACGCTGCCAAGTTCAGGTTCCAGTTCTAAAATTTCATAATAAATTTCAGGTTCTGCAAGCAAAATTACTTTAATATTTAATGGAATCGCTTGTGGTTCGATGGAGATGCTGCCGGTTAAGGTCAGCATATGTTCCAGCGAGGACAGCTTTAATTTTCCTGATTTCAGGGCACGTTTTAAACCTTGCCATGCATAAGGCTGTTCCAGCAGTTGTTCTGCTTCGAGCATCAGAAAACCGCCATTCGCCCGATGCAGTGAACCCGGACGAATTAGGGTGAAATCGGTGGTGATGGTCCCATTTTGAGTAAGCTGTTCCACATGTCCTAACAAGTTGTAGTGGGTCGGGAAGTCTTCAAAAATCACCGGCGCACCGCTATTGGGTTTGTAGGAAACAATGATGTTGGCCTGATAACGTGAAGGCACGCGACTGAAGATGCCCGGAGCAAAATCATCCTCTTCTTGCTCGAGAATAATTTCTACATTATTGATAATATCTTCCGCATAATATTGCAGATATTCGGTCAGGCCATCGACATCGGGATATTTGTTCTGAATCAGATCAATGCGCGGCATCACCACCTGTTTAGCAATGTCACGGTTGAGATGCTGGACCTGATCTCGTGCATCATCTTCCAGATCACCTAAATGTAGGCCCAAGCGCTCCAGTTTTTTATTCATGTAGCGAATGTTTGCAGCAATTTCTGCGCGCTGTTTGCTATCCAAGGCATTAATGTCTTCTTTAGACATTTCCTGATATTCATTGTTTTTAAGATGAACCGGCACGAAACAGTGTTCATCATCTTGCGAAATCAGTTTTAAATCAAAGTTTGCACCTTCTTTGGTCAGTTCGACCAAGGCCGATTGCTGTTCATCGCCGGTTTGCTCGCGAATCATTTCAATACGGTTGTGATAGGTTTCCGCAGTAAAGCGCCGTTCCAGCTGTTTTAAGATGGTTTGCCAGGTTTGGTGCAGCAAAGCCTGGAATTTAGGACCTTGTCCTGGTGGCAGTTCAAGTGCGATCGGCTGACGGGGAAACTTGAAATTGTTGACATAGACCCAGTCATTCGGGGTTTGCATGGTCTTGGCATGCTGTTGCAGTAAACGCTTGATCATGGTGCGTTTACCTAAGCCTGCCGTACCGACTGCAAAAATATTATAGCCCGAGTAAGGCAAGGCGATGCCTGCTTCAACCGAGGCACGTGCGCGATCTTGCCCAAGAAAATCATTTAGCGGTTTGATTCTTCGTGTTGACGCAGGAATTTTTTCAAGATTGGGAATATGCGTCAGTTGCTTGGGCTGAAGCTGTGTTTTGGTTAGTGTGTTTTGAATTTCCGGTTGATCGAATGCTGAAATTAAACTGCTTTGTAGAGGGTCTGGTTGAGTCACTGTAGTTGTTGCAGATAATGAAGAATTCATTTGATCGAGTTTTTTGGGCACTGTTTAAATCCAAAACTAAAATATTGCAATAGAGATTTAAAGGTATACAGGTTTAGTTGAAAAATTCAAGCGCGCAGGTCGTTTTTATCAACAAAATAAAATAATGATTTCACAATTATTGTTGAAACTGAACTTATTAAGCGTTTGAATAGCAGCATTCAGTTTTGCAGAAAAAAACAACGTAATGACAACACAATCTACAGGGTGGAAATCTGCCTTTACTGCTTTTCTCGATCGTCGTGCATTGATCATGCTGTTTTTAGGCTTTTCAGCTGGTATTCCCATTCTTTTGATCTTTTCCAGTCTGTCCTTATGGTTGGGGGAAGCCGGTATTGAAAAAAGCGCAGTAACCTTTTTTAGCTGGGCAGCCTTGGGTTATTCATTCAAATTTGTCTGGGCACCTTTGATTGACGAGTTGCCGGTGCCATTTTTGACCCAAAAGCTGGGGCGACGTCGGGCCTGGTTGCTGATTGCACAAGTTTTAATTATCAGTGCCATTTGTATGATGGCTTTTTCTAATCCAGCACTCAGTCAGGGCTATTTGTATCAGATGGCAGCAGGAGCCGTATTACTCGGTTTCTCTGCAGCAACTCAGGATATTGTGATTGATGCCTATCGTATTGAGCTTGCAGAAACTGAAATGCAGACAGTGCTTGCCTCGACTTATAATGCAGGTTATCGCATCGGGATGATTGTGGCCGGTGCAGGTGCCTTGTTCCTTGCGGCCTCACTTGGAACGGCTAAGGGAAACTATATTTATAGCGCTTGGAAAATCACTTATTTGGTTATGGCAGCAGTCATGCTGGTCGGAATTATCACCACTTTAGTGATTCGTGAACCGAAGGTTGATCGTACTTATAAAAATTATAAGCGTAGTGATTACTATCGTCTGGTGGCCGTGTTTTTTGTTGCAGTGATTGGCTTTGTATTGAGCTATATTTTTTCCGGAACTCTAACCGAATCTGTTAAGGCACAATTTGCAATTACCGATTCATTATTGCTGTTTTGCTTTGAAACCTTGCGCTTTGTTGGATCTGCTGCGGTAGCCGTATTGCTGGGCTCATTATTGGTCAAAATGGGTGCGGTCAACAAGCAAATGGCTATGGAAACCTGGATCAGCCCGATTGCCGATTTTTTTAGACGCTATGGCTTAAAGCTGGCTTTGGTTCTGTTATTGCTCATCGGTTTCTATCGCATCTCAGACATTATTGCCGGGGTCATCTCCAATGTTTTCTATCAGGATTTAAACTTCAGTAAAGAGCAGATTGCGGAAGCGGTAAAAATTTATGGGGTAATTTTCAGCCTGGTCGGTGGTTTCCTGGGAGGCTTACTGGCACAGCGTATGAACATTATGAAACTGATGTTTGTCGGTGCAGTGCTGGCAAGCTCAACCAACCTGATTTTTATTGGCTTGGTCAAATCTGGTCAGCCGACTCATGATGTTCAAGTCATGGTAGGTCAGCACAAGTATCAGGTTCAGTCGGATGAAGTGGGTTACTGGAAACTGAAAGTGCCGAGTCAGGTTTTGGCACAAGCCAATGCAGTACAGGTTCAAGTGCAATATCAAAATGATACACAACCCTCAGTAGTGAGCACAGTTCCCTATTTAAAACAGAATGCGCAACAGCAAGGTGCTCAATCAGGCATGATGCAAATTCTGCCGGTGACCAGCGATAATGTTATTGCTTCAAATGAACAACAGAACAGTCTGGTGGTACGGGGCCAGTATGTTGGGCAACTCTTGAATGAAACACAAAAAATTGTCCTAAGTTTGGACGGTCAAAAATTTGATGCCAATCTGGACAAAACAGGTGTATTTAGCACCGCTATTCCAGCAGAAAGCCTGGTAAATTCAGCATCAAAACAGCTTGTGGCTGAAGTGGTGGATCATGACAAAGCCACTTTAAGCGCACAGCATCGCTATACGGTCGATATGAACTCAACTACAGCCAAAGATCTGGATATTGATGTACAGCCTTTAGCGGCAATCGATGTTCAATCGGTTGACGATGTTGAAATTAGCGGTAAGGTGATTAAACCTTATAGTTCGCTGTGGTTATATTTTGCCATTATTGTCGATAACCTGGCATCGGGATTGGCAGGTGCAGCATTCATCGCATTTTTGTCCAGTTTAACCAGTGTATCTTTCACTGCAGTACAATATGCCATTTTCAGTTCGCTGATGACTTTAACGCCGAAGATTTTAGGCGGCTATTCAGGAACCATTGTGACCAATATCGGTTATCCAAATTTCTTCCTCATGACCACACTGATTGGCATTCCAATTTTAATCTTGGTGGTCTGGGTGGCGAAGCTGTTGCGTGAACATCAGCAACAGTCCAATTAAGCTCAAATTTTTAAAAAATGAATGAAAAACCCATTTTGTCTTGAGGATGAAATGGGTTTTTCTTTGGCTAAAAATTGCTGCAAAGGTTCAGTCTTATTTTTAAAATAGCCTAAGTAAAGACTCCATCATTAGGGTGTGCTGTACTGTTAAACTAAACAGAGCATTGATTTAAAAATTTAATAATAATGGGGACGTGGAACAATAAATGATATCAACTGCCAGATTGCTAAATTGAATTTTCCACGCTGAATCCCTATAGTGTCTATAAAAATGGAAAACATAGGAAACAGAATCATGCGCATGCTGCATACCATGTTACGTGTAGGCAATCTGGAACAATCTTTAAAGTTCTATACTGAAGTACTAGGTATGACTTTGCTTCGTAAACGCGATTATGAAGAAGGTCGATTCACTCTGGCTTTTGTTGGCTATGGTGATGAAGAAAACCATACCGTACTGGAATTGACGCATAACTGGGACACAGAAAGTTATGAGCTGGGCAATGGCTATGGCCATATTGCGATTGCGGTTGATGATGCCTATAAAGCTTGTGAAGAGATCAAGGCACGTAGCGGTAAGGTGGTGCGTGAAGCGGGTCCAATGAAGGGTGGTGTTACAGTGATCGCTTTTGTTGAAGATCCAGACGGCTATAAAATCGAGCTGATTCAGCAAGATGTCAATGCTAGAAATAACTAATAGACTTCTTTGCTCATTATTGACACTCTTTTTATTTTTTCTCCCATAAGGATAAATAAAAGGAATTGATGAAAGAAGTCTCATCATAAAGTGATATAGATAAACTAAATATTCAACATTGAGTTGAAACACTGGCTTTATTTATTCAGCCCAGTAAGATGAAACTTTACCGCAAGGTAAAATCACTTATTGGGTTTTTTATTGGCTGTCATTTACAGGACGTAATAATGTTAAAATTGTTGGCATTGGACCGCTTTACCATTTTGCTGGTAGTGATGGTAATTTTGGCCAGTATAGCTCCCGTATCAGGTGGAACTGCACAGGTTTTTGGAGTCATTACGACCATAGCGATTGCAATTCTATTTTTTTTGCATGGCGCTAAACTGTCCAGAGAAGCAGTAGTACAAGGCATGCTGCACTGGAAATTTCATGTGGTGGTCTTTGCTTTCACTTTTGCCTTATTTCCGCTTTTAGGTCTATTGGCCAAACCGATTCTTCTACCAATGCTGGGAAAAGAATTGTACTGGGGCTTCCTGTTTATGTGCTTCTTGCCATCCACCGTACAATCTTCCATTGCATTTACTTCGGTGGCAAAAGGTAATGTCGCCAGTGCAGTGTGCAGTGCTTCATTTTCCAATATTGTCGGGATGTTTATTACTCCTGTATTGGTCAGTTTCTTTATTTTAGGCCAATCGCAACATGGCTTTGATCCTACATCTTCAATTCTTCAAATTACCTTATTGTTACTGGTCCCATTTATATTGGGGCAGATATTACGTCCTTATGTTTATCCGTATATGTTGAAATTACCCGGTATTGTCAAAGCATTCGATCAGGGTACTATTCTCATGGTGGTGTATGGGGCATTTAGTGGGGCGGTGGTTGCCGGTTTGTGGCAAGAAGTGAGCTGGAAGACGTTGCTGATTTTGACCATAGCCTGTTCAGTATTCTTGACCATCATTATGCTATTGGCTTTATACATTCCGAAATGGTTGGGTTTCAACCGGGAAGATCAGATTGCGATGTTTTTCTGTAGTTCCAAAAAAACATTGGCCAGCGGGGTGCCTATGGCGCAAATCCTGTTTATTGGGCAGCCGTTGGGTATGATTGTGTTACCGATTATGATTTTTCATCAAATTCAGTTGATGGTCTGTGGGGTGATTGCCAACTACTGGTCAAAACATCCGGTAGATGAGTTTAACGCGATAGAAGAGTGTAAAGAATAATTCGCTATCTGTTATTTTTTCCCGTATAATTACGCCCACTTGTTGTGCTTAGCTCTGACGGTATCCGTCTCGGTGGGCCAAAAGAATGGTCTGTTGTGGTGTTGGTCTGGCTTTTTCCTGGATCAAGCTTATTCCTCATGAATCATGAGAGTGATCAATTGCGATGACAGCATAAGCCTTTCTTAACTTAGGAGTAATCGACGATGCGCGCCGATATTCACCCAAAATATGAAAAATTAGTTGCTACTTGTTCATGTGGTAACGTAATCGAAACTCGTTCAGCGCTTGGTAAAGAAACAATTTACCTAGACGTATGTTCAGCATGCCACCCATTCTATACTGGTAAACAAAAGAATGTGGACACTGGCGGCCGTATCGACAAATTCAAACAACGTTTTGCAGGTATGTCACGTTCTATCAAACGTTAATACCCAAAATGAAAAAAACGGGCTTCTTGCCCGTTTTTTTAGGTCCGCTATTTCATCAATGACTCAATTACAGACCTTGTACAAGACCTATTGGTCTTGTACATCAATCAAATGATCCAGTTTTTTCTGGAAATAATCGCCCTGAATAAAACGAGCATCCACGTTCCATGCGTTTGCAAACAGAGTCATGTCATTGAGATCGCGCAGCATGATTTCGCTAGCTTTAATTTCCTGGAAGGCACTCAGCTTTTCCTGTAATTCTTGCGTCGATTTTTCTGTCTGCAGCATTTTGGTCAAATTCTGATGTAAAGTTAAACAATTTACATCAAGTTGACGTAACATCGACTCGCTATAAATGCTATTACCAAAGTCTCTGAGGGAAACTTCAGCGCCAAATTGACGTAACTGGGCAATATACTTTTGAGCATCTGAGATATTTTGACTAATATCTTCTTCTGAAAATTGTAAAACTAATGGATGCTTCAATTTACTGCGGACAATGGTAATGAGTTTGGAAATGAATTCAGGGAAGCTTCGGTCGTGTAATAGTACCGCTTTATTCAAATTCACAATCAATTTTGCTTCAGGATATTGAGTAATGAAATTATGCAGTTGTTTACATGATTCCACTAATATCCAGCGATCCAGTTTAATGGATAACTCAGGATCGTCTGCAAGTTCTCTTAAGCTAACCAGATCTTTCCAGTCATTTTCATAAATAAAGCCGCTAGTGACTTCATAAGTATATAAATTAGTGTCTTGCTTATCGTAGAGCTGTTGATATTTAAGGTGAATTTCACCGCGATCTAAGCTTTGTTGCAAGGCTCTGAGTAGGGCTGCTTCAGGTGAACTAGGTACTGCCTTAATTTCGGGTTGCTGTAGCTCAATGCTTGGAATGTTTAACGGTGTTTCTAATTCAAGTGCAGGAGTCGGCTGATTTTTCGGTAAAGCAGTCTTGTAAGCTGTAGCAATAAATTGTTCAAAATGTTTTTCATCACGTATTTCAGTATCGAGCAGTGTATAGCCAATTCTGAGATTCAGCGGATAGGATGTGTGATCAATGGACAATAATTGCGGTTTAGTTAATGAACTTAAACCGATAAGTTTGGACTCTAATTTGGCTTTAGATTCGGCTTGGAACAAGCCCACATAAATACCAAAACTTGTTTGAAATAATGGAGCATGAGTTTGCTCCTTTAAAAAATCCTTGATATTAGTGGAATAATTTTTGAGTGTATCCCACTCCTCTTTAAAAATATTATCAGGACAAGAAGCCAGGGAAAATACCACGAGGGCATTAATATCTGAAGGTTGTTGAGTGATGGTACGATTAATCAGCTGATAGGTATTGGACTTTGGAGCATCGGCTGTTGTAGATGTAGGCTGAACTGATGGTGAAGATTCAATATCAATCGTAATTTGTACGGCATCTTCTTCATTCGTAGAAGGTAAAAACTCAACTTTAAGCGGGTTTGGAACAGATATTTGATGATTTAAGCTGTTGATTTCAAAACGCCCTAAATCAAACTGACCTTGTGAAATTTTTTTAAAACGTAACTTAAAATCATTTAAATCTTTAGGCTGAAGTAGGTCGAGTAAGGGAAGTCCAACAATCTGATCTTCATTATTAAGTCCAAAAAGTGCTAAATATTCAGGGTTTGCCTGGACATGAATACCTTCCTGAATCAGTGCAATCGCTTTGTTGCTCTCTTGAACTAAAGACTGGGCCTGGGTTTGAGCTGTTTCTAGCTCTTCCATTAAATGTTGTTGTGTCAGCAGCAAACGACTGAGTGAAAGGGCACGTAAAAGACCAATATAAAAACGATCTGGATAATCCAGATTAAGAATGTCATAAATCCCTTTACGAATATAACCTGCGTATTGATCGGCCTGATAATCATCAGGTTTGAGCAGGATCATTGGAAGGTTTGGTTGCTTGGATAGGCGGATTAAGCTTAACGCCTGTTCATATTTTAAGTCATAAGCACGACCAAAAATAACCAGATCCCAAGTGTGATGTAATTGCTTTTCAAAGTTTTGTAAATCATCCAGCAAGGTTGCATGTACTAAATGTTCACTGGATGTTAAAAGGTCACGAATTTGGTTAAAACGTATTTGATTATCATCGATAATGAGTAAACGTGTTTCAGTACGTTTTAACTTTTTAGACAATAATGGATTTCTCACTTTAATGCTTCCCATAAATCGTGATTCTTGACTTCATTCGTTTGCTTATTAATAAAGTTGTTGATCAGGTTTTCTTGTTGCTCATTCAGTAATTCGAACTCAAAACGGATAAAACTTTGTGTAATGATTTGTGCTTTGGTGAGATAAATTTTTATTTCTTCTCGTCCCAGGCGTAAATGAATAGTTTGTTTTTCCCTAAACATATGTGAACCAGACACGATCAGGCTGGTGGATACCTCATCAACTTGGCTAGACTGAACGATTAGGGCAGGTTGGTAATTATTGCTATGACGATCTGTTTTGATCATGACAGCACAAGGGAATAAATCTTGTGCCAAGACTTCTAGTCCCAGTTCCAGGCTTTTGGCTGTTGACTGCTTGATCCAGCGGATCACACCGCCACGCCAAGGACTATGAGTATTTTCCTGAATTAAAATAAATTCGCCAGTTTTCAAATTCGAAGGTGCAGAGCCATTCCATTTAATTCTGTAACCATTGACACTGATGTCCAGAACTTCTGCGGAATAAATCTGTTTGGTTTCACGATCCAAAGTTTTTGCTGTAGTCATTTCAGCTGGGATATTCGAATTCATCGAATTAATAAAGCTGCTTTCATTATGGAATTGATAATTGGTATCTAATTCCAGAGTTTCATGAAAGTTTTTGCCCTTAGAGAGGTAAAAGTGTGCCACCGAAAGACTAAAACAGATTTGTAATTGTGCAGAATATTCATAACGTTCATGACGGCGTTCTGTATTGCTGGTAAGCAGATTGTGAATATGAAAGTGCAGGGCCGGGGTTAAAAATAGCTTTTCATTACGTGATAAGTAACCAGACTTTTTGGTTTGGGTTTCAGACAGATGATCTAATAAATTTTGTGTTGAAATATAGATAGTCGGTTTGTAAAGACTGGCCTGATTGATATTAAAAACAGGTGGATAGTCTTTATTGATATCGACAATATAGCGAGAAAGCGAGGTTTCTTTGGGTAAGACATGAACCAGTTTGGCCCAGTCAAAACTGCATAAATATAAGCCTTGCATTTCAGAAGGCCGAATTTGATGGGTATTCAGAATTTCCAGCAATACCAGTTGTGAATAAGCCTGAGCAACGGTTTGTAAAGGATGCTGCGTGTCTAAAATCTGATTGATATTGGTTTGATAAAAATTATTTTTAATTGCACATTCAATCAGCTGATGTGCAATTAACCATTGTCCAAATAAAGGCGTGCTATAGAGCAAATGTTGTTGATAAAGCAATAAAGACAATTGCTGCAAAGCATAATAAGTAGACACAATTCTGGCCGTTTGCAAACTCTTCTTTTGATTGAATGCAAATAGAGAAAACTTTTGCATACTGAGCTGGGTGTTGCAGCGTTTTGAAATATCGATATAAATTTTGGCAAAATGACTACGTAGCAGCATCGCTAGCTCAATGATCTGGTCGCTGCGGTCATTGCTCATCAGCCCCTGATTGAAAAAATGCTTTTCCAGGCTGCCTAAAACATTATCCAGGGTAGGATGCAGGATTTGAATCAAGTCAAAACGCAACATTTCCGGACATTTAAGTTCTGATATTTCCAGCAAGGCATTGAAAAGTTCTTTGGACGAATTCCCCAATTGAAGAATGGATAAATTGCATACCCAGTCTTGTAAGCCTTTTGCATTGGTTGGGCAGAAGCTTAATTTTTCCAACTTTAACTCTGTTGGTGTTTGGAAGATATCTGAATTACTCATAAGCATCGTTATTATTAACTCAAAAAGTTGAAACCCCAAAAAGCGGTGTTTTATTTTTTTCGCCCGCTATTTCCCTAACGAGTTTAGGAACCAAATATCCCGGCAGGTTCTCTAAAACCTCTTTATATATCAGATTAATTTCTTCAGGACTTAAGTCAAAATGATGGGCACCTTTTACTTTGTCTAATACGTGTAAATAGTATGGCATCACGCCCGCTTCAAACAGGCGATAACTTAAATCCACTAACAGCTGCGCAGAATTATTAACCCCTTTTAATAAAACTGCCTGATTCAGCACGGTAATTTGATGTTGAACCAACGCTGAAAGTTTGGAACAGGTAAACTCGTCCAGCTCAGCGGCATGATTTGAGTGTACCACTAGAATAATGCGCAGCCTACTGTTTTTTAATAAGGAAATCAGCTCTTCATCGACACGGTTGGGGATTACGATCGGAACCCGTGAATGAATTCTCAAAAATTTAATTTGCGGCATGGACTCAAGACGTTCAATCCACAGGGCAAGTTTTCGATTTGACAGGGTAAGCGGGTCGCCACCGCTCAAAATAACTTCGTTTATATCTGGTTGATTTTGAATATATTGTTTAATATTTAACCAATCTTCATTTTTTGGCAGGTTTTCCTGGTAGGGAAAATGACGGCGGAAACAGTAACGACAATGAACTGCACATGCCCCAGTTAAGGTGAGTAAAAAACGCGATTTATATTTATGTAATACGCCTGGCTGTTGATTCGCCTGTTCCTCACCTAAAGGATCGGTTACAAAACCAGGATGATCTTCAAGTTCCAGATGATGGGGTAATACTTGTAACAGCAGAGGGTCAAGCGGGTTGCCAATGCTCATTTTTCCGACGAACGCACGGGGAACACGCAACTTAAACTTTTCAGAAGCTAGGATTGCCCCTGATAATAATTGATCAGGCGAGAGCTGAAGTGTTTCAAGCAACTCTAAAGGGTCCGTAATCAGGTCACTCAGTTGAGATTGCCAGTTTTGCTCTTGATACAAATAGTTTATCATGCCAGATGTTAAAAATAATGCTAGTCTAGCATTAATAGATTTAAGTTAGTAAGTTTGGAGCGAGCCTTTCATGGCCAATTATTCTACAAATGACTTTAAGCAAGGCCTTAAAGTAATGCTTGACGGCAACCCATGTTCAATCATGGAAAATGAATATGTAAAACCTGGTAAAGGTCAAGCATTCAACCGTGTAAAACTTCGTAACCTTAAAACAGGTAAAGTTTTAGAAAAAACTTTTAAATCGGGTGACTCTTTAGAAGCAGCGGACATCGTGGAAGTAGAAATGAACTACTTGTACAACGATGGTGAAATGTGGAACTTCATGGATCCTGAAACTTTTGAACAGATTACTGCAGACAAAACTGCAATGGGTGATGCTGCAAAATGGTTAAAAGACGATTCTAACGAACTTTGTACCATTATGTTATTCAATGGCGTTCCATTGACAGTAAGTGCACCAAACTTCGTCGTATTGAAAATCGTGGAAACTGATCCAGGCGTACGTGGCGATACTTCTGGCGGCGGCGGCAAACCGGCTAAACTCGAAACTGGTGCTGTTGTTCGTGTACCATTATTCGTACAGCAAGAAGAAAGTGTTCGTGTAGATACTCGTACGGGTGACTATTTAGAACGTGCATAATGGTTTTAAAATAGACTATTATCGAAAGGGATGATCAAAATCATCCCTTTTTTTATGCCAAAGTATTAGATGAAAAGCAAAATATGAGGAGTACAGTCGCAAGGGAAAAAACAGCAGTATACCGAACAATAAAAAATGAAGGCTGATTTATGCATTAGATATGAGGGCTTTACATGGAAACGATTCAACCGAAGTTATCAATAACTTCCAAAATAGTGTGGCTTCTGGTGGCAGTTCTAGGTGCGGTGTCCTTTGGGATACTTGCAATCAGCAGAGGTGAGCATGTCAATGCAGTTTGGCTGGTTTTAGCTGCCATCTGTGTCTATAGCATCGCTTATCGCTTCTATAGCTTATTTATTGCCAATAAAGTTTTTGAACTCAATGCCAGACGTTTAACCCCCGCTCATCGTCTGGCAGATGGTCTGGATTATGTGCCGACCAATAAATATGTCTTGTTTGGACACCACTTTGCAGCCATTGCCGGTGCCGGGCCTTTAGTCGGACCAATTCTTGCGGCACAAATGGGCTACCTGCCAGGAACCATCTGGTTGCTGGTCGGTGTTGTACTTGCAGGCGCTGTGCAGGATTTTTTAGTCCTGTTTATTTCGACCCGCCGTGATGGACGATCACTGGGTGAAATGGCAAAGCAGGAGCTTGGTTCTTTTGCCGGTATCATTGTGATGCTGGGTGCATTAGGCGTCATGATCATTATTCTTGCTGTGCTTGCCTTGGTGGTGGTAAAAGCCCTAACCAACAGTCCATGGGGTGTATTCACCATTTCAGCCACTATTCCAATCGCCTTGTTTATGGGCGTATATATGCGTTATATCCGTCCGGGAAAAATTGCCGAGGTTTCAATCATCGGTTTTGTGCTGATGATGCTGGCGATTGTCTATGGCGGTAATGTGGCAGCTGATCCGTACTGGGGGCCCATCTTTACCCTTTCAGGTACGCAGTTGACCTGGTGTCTGATCACTTATGGTTTCATTGCTTCTGCATTACCGGTCTGGTTGCTGCTCGCGCCACGTGATTACTTGTCTACCTTCTTGAAGATTGGCGTGATTGCCGGTCTGGCCGTGGGCATTATGGTGGCATTGCCTGAAATGAAAATGCCGGCGGTAACGCATTTCGTGGATGGTACAGGTCCTGTCTTTGCCGGTTCGATGTTCCCGTTCCTGTTCATTACCATTGCCTGCGGTGCCATTTCCGGTTTCCATGCCCTGGTTTCTTCAGGTACGACACCTAAACTGGTTAATAACGAAGTGGATATTCGTGTGATCGGTTATGGCGGCATGTTGATGGAATCGTTTGTTGCGGTTATGGCAATGATTTGCGCCACCATTCTTGAGCCTGGTGTATATTTCGCAATTAACGCACCTGCTGCGGTCCTCGGTACAACGGTGGAAAGTGCGGCAGAAGCGGTACGTACTTTAGGCTTTGTGGTGACACCTGAAGCCTTGACTCTGCTTGCTCAGGAAGTGGGTGAGAGTTCAATTCTATCGCGTACCGGTGGTGCCCCAACATTTGCCATTGGTATGGCGCACATTATTACGGAAATTTTCAATAACCGTTCCATGATGGCGTTCTGGTATCACTTTGCCATCCTGTTTGAAGCATTGTTTATTTTAACAGCGGTAGATGCCGGTACACGTGCTTGCCGTTTCATGGTTCAGGATACTGTCGGTATTGTAATTCCTGCGGTGAAACAATCGCACAATTTCTTTGGTAATTTGTTGGGTACCGCAGTCGCTGTTGCAGGCTGGGGTTTCTTCGTTTATCAAGGTGTGATTGATCCGCTCGGTGGAATTAACAGCTTATGGCCACTATTCGGTATTGGTAACCAAATGCTGGCGGCTATGGCACTGATTTTAGGCACAGTCATTCTGTTCAAAATGAAGAAAGAAAAATATGTTTGGATCACGATTGTTCCCACCATTTTCCTGTTCATTACCTGTATGACTGCTGGCTGGCAAAAAATCTTCCATGAAAATCCGAAAATTGGTTTTCTGGCACAGGCCAACCGTTTCTCTGATGCCATTGCTCGTGGAGAAATCTTAAAGCCAGCCAAAGACATTGCTGAAATGCAAACGATTGTGTTCTCCAATCAGATTAATGCAGTACTGTGCGGTTTCTTCATGATTGTGGCGGTGGTGATGCTGTTTGCTGCGATTGGTGTCATTCGCCGCGCATTGGCAAATCCAAATCCGACTGTGCATGAATCTGAAGCCATTTACAGTGATGAGATTAGCTCAAATGAAGTGGCAGGAGAGGTGAAATGAGTCTAAAAGATCAAATTCGTCAAAAACTGGCACTGGGCAAAATTATCAAGTTTACGGTATTGGCTCAACCAAAACAGTTTTTGATGCTAAATGGCATTAAAACCATTCAGCTCATTTGGCAACGCCTGCAGCAAAGCTTTCGCCTGATGGTGGGGGTGCCGGACTATCAGACCTATTTGGCGCATATGGCAAAACATCATGCCGATTTAACCCCCATGGATGCCAAAACATTTTACCGTCACTGTGTGGATTCACGTTATCCAAGCGCAGGCGGTGGAATGAAAAAATGTCCCTGCTAGCCTGAAGATATGTTTGTCTGAAATCTTCTGATTTATTTGGAAAAACAACAAAACGGTGTATGTTAATCATGCACCGTTTTTTATTGGGGAAAGAGTGTGATTTGGGGTATGAATAAAGTTCAAAAACAGGAACTCACGCTAGCACAACAAGAGCTGAATTTTCAGGTAGAATTTTTTGCTGAAAAAATTCAGGCATTCCTGACTCAAATCAATCGGATTATTTTGGATAAAGAGCAGCAAACCAAACTGGCTTTATGTTGTTTGCTATCCGGTGGACATGTGCTGTTTGAAGATTTGCCGGGGCTGGGTAAAACCACCTTGTCCAGTGCCTTGTCGCATATTGCCGGATTGAAGTTCCAGCGTATTCAGTTTACCAATGACATGCTTGCCAGTGATGTGATTGGGGTGAACATGTTTAACCAGAAAGAGCATCAGTTTGAGTTCAAGCAGGGACCTATTTTTACCCAAATTTTGCTGGCTGATGAAATTAACCGCTGTAGTCCAAAAACGCAAAGTGCTTTGCTGGAAGCGATGGAAGAAGGCCAGGTGACGGTAGATGGGGTACGTTATGATTTACCGCGACCTTTTTGGGTCATCGCTACGCAAAATCCGTTGTTTCAGAGTGGAACTTATAGTCTGCCCGAATCGCAGCTCGACCGTTTTTTGATGCGTTTGTCACTAGGCTATCCATCACGTTCTGCAGAAAAACTGCTATTACAGCAAGATTCCCGCTATGCCTTGATTTCAACCTTGCAACACGTCTTTAATGAAGAGGAAATTTTGACAATTCAGCAGCTAGTGACGCAAGTTTATATTGTCGATGCAGTGCTGGATTATCTACTGGATCTGGCTGCTGAGACCCGTAAAAGCCCGCATGGTTTATCGACCCGCGGATTATTAGCCTTGAAAAAAGCAGCTCAGGCGCACGCCTTTATTGAACAGCGTAGTTATGTGACTCCAGATGATGTGCAAGCGGTGTTTGCTGCCGTGGTGTCGCATCGTATTGGCCTAAGCGAAGCAGAAACCTTGCAGCTGATGCAGCAAGTCCAGATCAGCTAAAGGGTGATTGACTTGACTACACTTTTGACCCAGCCGTGGCACAAATGGTTAGCGAAACGCTTCCAGTTTAAAAAAATCAAACAGCTCTCGCAAAAAGACATTCTGATTTTTATCTATCAGCAGGGATACCTGTATCTGGTGTTGATTTTGCTGACGTTTATTGCCGGGGTAAATTATGCCAACAACCTGATTCTGGGTTTTTGCTTTCTGGTCAGTGCCATTTTATGTATCAGCTTTTATTTAACTTTTAAGCAGCTGCATGGGCTCAAGCTTGAGGTTTCAGTCAATGAAGTTGGGCAGGTGGGCCATCAACTGGATTTTCAACTCCATTTTCAGCAAGCGCAAAAGCAGCCGCGTTATTTGTGGGTTAAAACTAGCCAGCATTTGGAAAAAATATTCATTTCAGAATTGAAGCAAAACATGACCTTGTCATTTTTTACTGAAAAAAGAGGGAGGTTTGATTATCCAACCCTTCAGGTCTATTCAGTTTATCCTTTTGGGCTGGTGCGGGCCTGGACCTATTTTTACTTGAAAGAATATTCATGGGTGGCCCCTAAAGCGGCTTTTTATCCTGCAGAAAACAAGCAGCATCAGCACAGTTTTGAGCCGGATATGGATGAATTCCGTGAACTGCGTAATTTCAAGGCTGGAGATAGCTTGCAAGCGGTGTCATGGAAGCAGGCAGCACGTGGACAAGGTTTATATATCAAGGTATTTGAACAGCACAATGAGCAGCCGAATATTGAAATTCATTATCACAATATGCCGAGTACTCAGCATGAAGAAAAACTGAGCCTCATGATGGGCTTAATTGAACAATGTGAGCAAATACAGTGTGCATATGCAGTTTTTTTACCGCAAGCTGAACTGGCTGCAGGTTTGGGTAACAGCCAGTTATTACAGGCCAAAAAACTTTTGGCGCAGGCTTAAATCATGATTGATACACAGATCAGAACCTCGATACTGATGACCCTGTTATTGATACTGATGGCACAGGTTATTTTTAATCCGCTGGTATTGAGCCTTATTTTTGCCCTAATTATCTTTTTTTTATTTTATAGCTTAAAAGATCAGTCCAAGGCTTTATCCAGAGTGTGGACCTTTGTGCTGACTTTAGTTGCTTTGGCTGCAATTTATTTTAACTATCAAACTTTTATTGGTATAGAAGCTGGCGTTGCCGTTTTATCTACTTTTTTATTTGCTAAGGCGCTGGAAAGCAAGAATAAACGTGATGTCATTATCCTGTTTAATTTTGCCATGTTTGTTAGTGCCAGTTCATTTTTATTTAGCCAGTCCATCTGGATGGCACTGATGGTGCTGCTCTGTTTACTCAGTTGCCTGATCGGCCTGTACCGTTTACAGACCCATGAATTTAGACAATTGCAAAATTCATCCGGTGCATGGCAAAGTGATGCCAAACATGTGGCTAAATTCCTGATTCTGGCTTTGCCTTTTTTTATCCTACTGTTTGTGTTTTTCCCGCGCTTGCCACCACTTTGGGCGATTCCGATCCCGGTACAAAAAAGTGTCACTGGGATGAGTGACAGCATGTCACCAGGGGATATTGCCGAGTTATCGCAGTCAAGCAGTCTGGCATTTCGAATTATTGGCGATATGCATCAATTACCAGACCGCAATGATTTATATTGGCGAGCGATGGTTTTAGACCAGTATGACGGTAAAACCTGGACCAGCAGTTTTGTCAATGAAAAACCGGTCGCAATTCAAAATCTAAAGAACGGAAAATACAGTTTTAATTATCAGTATTTAGCTGCTGATCCTCATGTGATGTGGGTGATGGGACTAGAACAATCGCGACCATTACAACAGAACTATCAGTTAAAACAGGATGGCCGTATTACGCCGGTACGACAAATTTTGCAGAATCAGCCGATTGTATTGCGATGGCTGGGCAATGCTCAGTCGCAAGAACAGACTTTATATAAAACAGGATTTTTGCAACAGATCAATACCAAAATTCCAGAGCACTTGGATGAGCAATCACGCCAGTTTGCATTTGAGATGTTCAAGCGGAGTGGACAGCAACCTGAACGTTATGTCAGCAATATTTTGCAGTGGTATAAAAATAATGGTTTTGCTTACACCTTGAATCCCGGCTTGCTGGGAGAAAACCGGATAGATGAATTTCTGTTTCAATCACGTCGTGGTTTTTGCGAACATTATGCCTCAAGTTTTGCTTTGCTTATGCGTTATGTCGGCATACCTGCACGTGTAGTAGTGGGTTATCAGGGTGGACAACTTGCCCCTGATCGAGCCAGCTGGGAGGTGCGACAGCTCGATGCACATGCATGGACCGAAGTTTTATTGCATGGAAAATGGCAAAGAATCGATCCTACAGCGATTATCGCGCCACAACGCATAGATGGGGGAATGCAAAATTATATTGAAAGTGATCGCAGTATTTTGGGCAATAAAGAACAGAAATGGAGATATCGCCAGTTTGCAGTGATGAAAAACCTGAGAATCTGGAGTGATTATGCGAGTTATCAATGGCAAAGCAAGGTGGTGGGCTATGATGCCGAAAAGCAGCAAGGCTGGTTGTCCACGCTGGGTATTAAAAATGCTTATGCCAGCAGTATCATCATGTTATTGAGTATTCTGCTGGTGGTGGCGGTTTATTTTATCTGGATTTTTTATCGAAGCAGTCGGTCGGTTTCAGCTTATGAGCGTGCCATTCAACAATTTTCTAAACAATTGGAATTCAACTTGCGCAAGCAGCCTGCAGAAACTTTTTATAGCTGGATGCTTCGTTTGGCTGAACGGGCAGAACAGGATCAGCAACAGATATTTACTCAAACAGCACAGCATTATCAGCAACAGCACTATTCTTTAATGCAAAATCACCAGCAAATAAAGCAATTTAGAAAAATGCTTAAAACATGTGCAAATACTTTAAAAAATAATAGAAAGCACTTGTCTTAAAAAATAAAAGTGAATATGATTCACAGCACTTAGGTGTATAGCTCAGTTGGTTAGAGCGCTACGTTGACATCGTAGAGGTCAGCAGTTCGAGTCTGCTTATACCTACCAATATATTAACCACTCATGATATTTCATATACTTTCATGAGTGGTTTTTTTATGTATTACAATAATTTACATTAATTTCTTACCCACTCATAACTGCTCATAACTACCCATATAATTAGCCATCTTGTATCCATTGATGTATCCCAATAATATTTTCCATATTGGGATACAAGGTACAGAAATGAAAAGATTTGATATTAAAAGACGACCTCTAGCAGATACTGTTTTAGAAGCTTTAGAGCCAGAAGAAAAAGAATATAGGGAGAAAGATAGTAATAATTTATATTTCCGTGTTCAAACAAGTGGAAAAAAATCATGGCAACTAAGATATAAAACTAACGAAAACAAATGGACTTGGCTTGGACTAGGATCTTACCCAGAAACATCTGCTGTTGGGGCAAGGGAAAAAGCTATGGAAATTACTTTAAGAAAATCCAATGGAGAAGAAATAAAAACAAAAAAAAGAATTCTTAAAGAAAAGATTGATCTTGAAGAATTGAAATTTAAATATTTACTGCAAGACTGGATCGAAACCAGAAAAAAAAGATGGAATGAGGTGACTTTTAAGAAAGCTATAAAATCATTAGAGAAACATATTTTTCCAAATTTTGGAGAAAGAAATTTTAATGAGATTACCCCAAAAGATTGGCTTGATTTTTTCAAGGGGCTTCAGAAGAAATTCGAAATTTACAACCAAGTTGAGAAGTTAACTTCATATTGCCGTGGTGCATACGATTTGGCTAAATTTCAGAACAAAGTAACCTCAAATCCGTTGGAAGGAATAAATGAGTATTTAGATCCGTATAAAAAAGGAAACATGAATTTTGTTTCTTATGATGAATTGCCTGAATTAATTATGAAAATTAGACAATACCCAGTCAGAGAAATAGTAATTGGTTTAGAGTTAATGATACTAATGTTTCCAAGACCATCTGAATTGAGGCTTGCTACTTGGGATCAGTTTGATTTTGATGAGGCAGTGTGGATTAGGCCTGCGTCCATAATGAAAAATAATATTCCACATGCAATTCCTTTATCAAAACAGAGCATCTGTTTATTGCATGAGCCGTACCGGGTTTGTCGGAGACTTTTTATTTAAGTTAGGCCACCTGACCTAACGGGTTAATCTTATCATAGTACATTGCTTCAAACTCAAAAGGCGATACATAACCGAGTGCACTATGTACACGCTTTTTATTGAACCAATCTACCCAATTTAATGTCGCAAGTTGTACATCCGCTAAACCTTGCCAATCTGCTTTTAAATATTCAATCACCTCTGTTTTGTATAACCCATTCACTGTTTCAGCCAAAGCATTATCGTATGAATCACCAGTCGTACCGACTGATGCTCGTAAATTTGCTGCTTCTAAACGATTGGTATAGCGAATAGAAAGATATTGAACACCTCTATCGGAATGATGAATCACATTCTTTGGCATACCTCGGTCATGCAATGCTTGCTCCAGCGCATCAAGCACCATATCTGTATTCATACGTGTTGATACTTTCCAGCCAACAATCGAACGTGAAAACACATCAATAACAAATGCGGTATAGACCCAGCCTGAATGAGTTTGAATATACGTAAAGTCACCGACCCATAGTTGGTTTGGATGATCAGCAGTAAAATTACGTTTCACTAAATCATCTGCTCTTTTTTGATCATCTCGGCTACGGGTGGTTTGTTTATTCTTACCACGCCAAACACCTTG
>NZ_VPCP01000002.1:0-116919 GCF_013418145.1 Acinetobacter sp. YH12201
TACAAGATTTGTATTCAATCCATGTTGCAAAGCGACTGAAGCAATTGAAACGTCCGGTGCTTTACAAGCCTGAACGATCTGCTGTTTAAATTCAGCACTGTATGTTCTTCGTTTTTTCGCAAGAGATACGATGGATGTCTGATTATTTGTAGTCATAAATTTAAGTCCCCACTTGTTTCTAAGTGGGGACTAAATTAAGGCTTATAGGATGAATTCAGAAGGTGTGTTCAGCGGACGCTTACCTTCTTCATAAATTCGTTTGCCATTCGGAATATGCAAAGAATCTTTTCTATACACGACCGTATCAAGTGGCATCCCTACAGAAACATTGGAACGCAAGGTAGAATCAAAAGAGATTAAACAACAGCGTACGGCTTCATCTAAAGGCATTTCATAAATTAAAGCCCGGTCGAGTATGGGCTTGCCATATTTACTTTCACCAATCTGAAAATACGGAGTATCTTCTGTGGCACAAATAAAATTGCCTTGCGGGTAAATATTATACAGTTGCATTTCTGACCCTTGAATCTGCCCGCCCAGCAAAATGCTGCAGTAATAATTACTTTGTTCATGCGTGTGAGCATCTTCAACCACATCGGCAATCACTTTTTTCAAGGTATGGCCCACCAGTTCCGCCATCTCAAACATGGTGTTGACACTATATAAGTTCGGTTCCTGTTTAAGTTCCAGATGGTTGTTTAAGTGACCAATCACTGCTTGAGTTGTGGCTAAATTCCCTGATGTTTGGATGGTTAAAAACCGTTCTCCTTCCACACCAAAGATATAGAGCTTGCGAAATACCGAGATGTGATCAACTCCGGCATTGGTACGGGTATCACTTACAAAAACCAAGCCGTCTTTTAACCGTAGCGCACAACAATAAGTCATTAGAAACTCCTTATGACTTTAAAATTTTCAGCAAGCGAGCACTTGAACAATAGAGCTCATGGATTCAATACCTCCACGCTCTCGTATCCCTCGCACTGGCGCAACATCCCAGTAATCCCGGCCTATGGCGACATATATATGTGCATTAGGCGTAAATAACTGGTTGCTGGTATCAAAACAATACCACGTATTTTCAAAAAAAACCTCTGCCCAAGCATGACTGGCAAGATGAGAGGTATAGGGTACAAATAAATAACCTGATACATAACGTGCCGGCAAGCCTAAATATTTACACATGGCAATAAAGACATGGCTGTGATCCTGACATACCCCCTGTCGGCATTGAAAAGCCTCGATTGCAGAGGTATGGACCGAAGTTTGCTCAGGTGTATAGGGAATATAATTCAAGATGGCTTCAGACAGCACAATCAAGTTAGCCCGATTAATGCGAGGAACATAGCAATCTGCAAAACTTTTCATGTCGGCATTGCACAGCGTACTTGTGGTAGGCTGCAAAAATAATTGCGGATTGATGTGTGTATCAATTCCAAATTGCGTCGTAGGATTAATCTCGACAATGCCCTGTGCCATGATGGTCATCTGGCTGTAAGGCTGTCGCTGCGAACTGGTAATCCAGATATTGTTAAAAGCATCACTTTTAATTTCTTTTAACCCCGGCACGCTGACATCCCAACAATGTACCTGCTGATGAGCATTGCTGCCTGGCGTCATTTTAATATACTGAATGCTGTTACAGGCATGATCACTATATTGATAATGCGTTTGGTGATTGATCATCAACTTCATACATCCACCTCAAACAGCTGTTGAATATGATCACTAAAGTGATAAAAATTCATACTATCCGGGTTTAATTTAAGCTGCTGCCAGGCAGCATCCAGCTTATCCCAGCCAATCTGAGCCAGCAGATCAACAATTTTATCAATATTGTCTAAAGTTGTGTTTTGTTCCTGTTTTAGACGAATTTGTCTGTCCAACTGCTCAATATTCTGTCCCAAACTAAAAAACAGAAACACATCTGCCGATTCAGCCTCTATCACATCATGGCAATCTGCTGCCACGTCACATATATAGCTCGCATTCGCATGAGCATTTTTAATTAGCTGATTCAGCTCTGCATAAGTCTTGGCTGAAAGTATGCCACGCAAGTCCTGTATGTTGTCTTTGGCATATTGAAATTGTTGATGAAAAGACGACGGCTGTTCAGCATCCAGCAATAATGCATTGAGTGAACTCGCATCAAAAGCCGGCAAGCAAAAAGCATGGGCATATTGCAATGCCTCCTGATCTTCCACAAACGGAAACTGGCTACAGGTATATTGAATCCGGGTTAAATAACGACCTAACCAAAAAATGTGCTGAGCATTACTATTTAATAAAATCATGATTTCCTTCCCATGGTTAAAGGTCTATGAATGCAGATTATCGACAACCCAGGTGTCTTTAATGCCACCACCTTGTGAAGAATTCACCACTAGCGACCCTGCCTGCATGGCTACCCGTGTCAAGCCACCCGGTACAATCTCGGTTCGATATGGTGAGCTAAGGACGAATGGGCGCAAATCGATATGACGCTCTGCCACGCCAAAATCGGTTAAAGTCGGGCAAACCGATAAATCTAGCGTCGGCTGCGCAATATACAAATGCGGTGCCGCACTAATTTTGTCTCTAAAAGATTCAATCTGGCTGTTTGAGGCATGTGGGCCAATCAACATTCCATAACCGCCTGAACCCTGTGCTTCTTTCACCACCAGTTGTTCCAGATTGGCTAAGACATATTCCAGATCTTCACTTTCCCGACACAGATAAGTCGGTACATTTTTTAAAATGGCCTGCTCGCCCAGATAAAAATGGATCATTTTATCCACGTACGGATAGATCGATTTATCATCAGCCACTCCGGTACCCGGCGCGTTGGCAATCACCACATTGTGATTTAAATAAGCTGACATTAAGCCAGGCACACCCAAGGTGCTATCCGGCAAAAAGCATAAAGGATCGAGATATGCATCATCGACTCGCCGATAAATTACATCAACCCGCTGTCTGCCACGAATCGTTTTGACATAAACCTTATCGTTCTCTACAAAAAGGTCACGTGATGTCACTAAAGGCACATCCATTTCCCTTGCCAAAAAGGAATGTTCATAATATGCGCTGTTATAACGACCCGGAGTCAAGACCACAATAAAAGGCTTATCTACATAGGCATTTTCAACAAGGATCTCTTTGAGTAACTGAGGATATTGTTCAATACCCAAAACGTTATTTTGCTGGAACAGCTGTGGCATTATTTTTTGGCTAATTTTCCGGCTTTCCAGCATATAAGACACACCGGATGGCGTTCTTAAATTATCTTCCAGTACATAAAATTCACCATGACGGTCACGGATAATATCGATCCCACTGATTTGACTGTAAATTTTTCCTTTTAGGTCATGTGCATACATATGTGGCTGATAGGCTTCATGAGCTAACACCTGCAACTCAGGCACAATATTGGCTTTCAAAATGTCCTGTTGATGATAAATATCGTGTAAAAATAAATTCAGCGCGCGCACTCTTTGTGCACAGCCAAGTGACACCTTGTTCCATTGTTTTTTCTCAATGACACGCGGAATCAGATCATAGGGAATGGTTCGTTCAATTCCTTCAGATTCGCCATAGACAGTAAAAGTAATACCATCATATAAAAAATGCTCCTTGGCGGTCTGGTTAAGCGACTTTAACTCTTCCAGAGTATGCTGTGATAACCAATGTTCTATCTTTTGGCAGGTTTCCCCAGACATGGCTCGATCATCAACCAGCTCATTAAAGAAATGTGATTTGAACTGTTGAAATAATGCATTTACCTTATTTTGTGGCTTTACTTGATTTACCGTAGTCACGCTACTATTAGTCCCGATATCACTGTGAGCAAAATTTTCTAATAAAGAAATTGAATTTGTATCTTGATTCTCTTTAAGCATACAAACCTCGTCATTGTTTTCTATTGTGATTAGACTCTAGCAACAAACATGCCAATCATTCTTTAAGTTATTGAGCTATGATGATTTTATGCATTCAACGGCATTTTTTGCATAAATCTGGAGCAAAATATGCAGAGTTACAGACACCCATGCTTGCGAAAATAATTCAGTTTTTTTATTGTGTTCATCATTTAATGGATATATAAACACTCTACTGGTTCTTTAATTTTAGTTATGTCTTCACAAGAAAAAGAAACGTCAAATAGCCTGTATCGTCAGTGGCAAATTTTATCTCGTCTTTCTACCGGGAAATGGATGGGCACCCGTGAATTACAGGAAATTTTACAGCGTGAAGGCATTGATATCAGCCTGCGTACCATTCAACGTGATTTAAATCAAATCTCGCTACGTTTTCCGATTGAAAGCAGTAAAACCGTGCCTCAAGGCTGGCGCTGGCGTTCAGATGCGCCTATTCAAAGTTTGCCGCATATGACCAGCTCGCAAGCAGTCACCTTTATGATGGTCGAAGAACATTTAAAACACCTGTTGCCGCCTAGCCTGATTGAAGAGATGAATCCATGGTTTGATCTGGCACGTCGCAGCTTGTCGACCCAAAACAATGTACGCCAATGGATTAACCGTGTGCGTATTGTCCCGGGGACTCAACCGCTGATTCCCCCTGTCGTCGACAAACTGGCACAACAGTCCATTTATGAAGGCTTGCTGCAAGACAAACAGCTGGAATGTGTTTACCAGGGACGCAGCCATTCTGGCGAAGAAAAAACCTATATTTTAAATCCCTTAGCGTTGGTACAAAAAGGTGCGATTATTTATTTGATTTGTACCCGCCATGATAAAACCGATATTCAGACCTTTGCCCTGCATCGTTTTAAATCGGCTGTAGTGCTAAATTCGCGCGCGATGCATCCGGTTAACTTTGATATTGATGCCTATATTGAATCCGGTGCCTTAGGCTTTAGGGTCGACTATAACAAACCGACCCAAAATGTGACATTAAAACTGACCATGACAGAAGAAGATGCACATTACTTTGATGAAAGCCAGCTCAGCACGGACCAGGTAATTGAAAAATTAGAGAATGGTTTGGCCCAAGTCACTGCAACCGTGCCTTTCACTTCACAATTGGCATGGTGGTTAAGGAGTTTTGGCAACAAGATTCAGCACATCGAGCCAATTGATGTTTCAAATGCAGTTCGTCAAATCGCGGATGAATAAAAGCACTGAAATAAACAATAAAAAAAGTCCCAATCTTTGGGACTATAAAATATTTCTGCTTGGATCTATTTTTAGTATTGTCTGGTAGGCCTCTAGAACATCAAGCTTTATTTTCTCACCCCGACATAAAGCTTGATGGTGACGGATTTTACACGTGGAGAAAAACCTATTGTGCTTTAGCACGCCAGTTCTCCACTGTTATAGCGAATGGATTTCATCGTCATATAAATTACCTCTGTGGCTTAGATAAAACCAATGTAATTCAAACTCTCCGCTTTGTGAAAGCATAAGATCAGCAGTGTTAATCTGATTATTGATTAAGCATTTATTCTGAATTTCTATTTCCCTATGTTTATATACTCTTCTGTAGTGTTCAGTCCGACTTTTATTAAATTCAATAATGCCTGTACTCAACCTTAACAGCTGAGATTTACTCTTATTTCCCCTTAACGGTTTTACAAATCAGAACTTGTACAGTGTATATAAACTAGGCAAATTCATATTATGAACCATTTGATGGAAACATGAAAATGCCAGTTCCAGCCCAAGCCGTCAGACATAGACTTTTAAATACTTTTTTCTCACGATACTCGGTTTGGTTTAGCTGTATTTTTATTACTTTAACGATTAGCTGGTTTCGAATTATCTATGAGCCTCAATCTATTCATTATTTTCTTTCCGATCCCTTTCTGAATTCTTTATGGCTGATTACAGGAATCCTGACCCTTGTTGGCGTATATGATATCTTGCAAAATCAGCATTCAATCCTGAAAAATTATCCCATCATTGGACATTTTCGCTTTATTTTTGAAGAGTTTCGTCCTGAAATCCGGCAATATTTTATTGAAGACGATCAGGATGCCCTGCCATTTTCACGGATGCAACGCAGTCTGGTTTATCAACGTGCCAAGAATAAAAATGCCGATAAACCGTTTGGTTCCCTGATTGATGTCTATCAGCAAGATTATCGCTTTATCACCCATTCCATTACGCCATGCAAACCTGCCGATCCTGAAAGCTTCCGTATTCAAATCGGCAATGATCAATGTCGACAGCCCTATAGCGCCTCCATTATGAATATCTCGGCTCTGAGTTTTGGCAGCCTGAGCGCCAATGCGATTCGGGCGTTGAATCTGGGGGCGAAAATGGGAAATTTTTACCATGATACCGGTGAAGGCAGTATCAGTCCTTACCATCTGGAAAATGGCGGAGATATTGTCTGGGAACTCGGCAGTGCCTACTTTGGCTGCCGTACTCTGGAGGGTCAGTTCGATCCGGAAAAATTTACCAAGCAAGCACGATTACCGCAAATCAAGATGATAGAAATCAAGCTGTCTCAAGGGGCAAAACCGGGTCATGGAGGAATTTTGCCTAAAAGCAAAATTTCAGAAGAAATTGCCCAGATACGCGGAGTGAGTCGGGAACATGATTGCGTATCTCCAGCACAACATTCTACATTTAGCACTCCGATTGAAATGATGCATTTTATACAGCAACTGCGTGAACTGTCTGGCGGTAAACCGGTGGGCTTTAAACTCTGTATTGGCCAGCCTTGGCAATTCATGAGTATCGTCAAAGCCATGCTTGAAACTCAAATTGTGCCGGACTTTATTGTGGTAGATGGCTCTGAAGGTGGTAGTGGTGCTGCCCCGATTGAACTGATTGACCATGTGGGTACGCCTTTACGTGAAGGTTTACTGTTTGTCCATAACACCCTGGTCGGTGCAGGTTTAAGAAATCGAATCAAGATAGGCGCAAGCGGTAAAATTATCAGTGCATTTGACATTGCTAGTACCATGGCAATTGGGGCAGACTGGGTCAATTCAGCACGTGGCTTTATGTTTGCCGTAGGCTGTATTCAGGCGCAAAGTTGTCATACCAACCAATGCCCGGTTGGTGTTACCACCCAGGACCAGGAACGGCAAAAAGCCCTGCATGTTCCCAGCAAGGCAGTTCGTGTTTTGAATTTTCAAAAAAATACCCTGCGTGCCTTATCCGAAATGATTGCAGTCGCAGGCTTAAAACATCCAGCGGATATCAAGCCGCATCATTTAGCCCAGCGCATTAATGACCGGGAAATTAAGAACTATGCCCAGTTACACTTCTGGTTAAAAGAAGGTGAATTACTCAACTGCAAAGCTGAGGATACTGAAAACTTCTATTATCGCATCTGGAATTTAGCCCATGCGGATCGATTTTAATCACGGCACAAATTCAGAGAGACTTATTTAAAAAATAAAGAGGCCCATCTGGCCTCTTTGACGTATTGATGCAATCGAAAATCAATAATAACCAGATGAACTTTGAGCATGTAAAAAAGCTGGAATCAAACCGGTTAAGGCAGCACGAATATCGGCACGTTCATTGATCAACTGATGTGACCCTTCTTCCAGCATCAATAAGGTCTGCAAACGGAACTTGCGACGAATAAACTCGATATTATAACGCCAGTCCACAGTCTGATCCTGCGCTCCCTGTGCCAGCCAGACAGGAATGCGGCAAGCAGGACGCGCTTCCATTTCCTGCATCCATTTTGACATGGCCAGAATCCAGTCCATTCCCATCATACGGGGCTGTAACGGATCTTTTAAACGAACAAAACGCAGAAATTCAGGATTGTGGTTATTGCGTCTAAAATGCCGTGGTACCTGACGCTTAATACGCCGGATAATACCCAGACCGACCGAATTATGCCACCACGCCGTCTTGGCCGGTCGAATCAGGGGTGAAAGCAATAAAACACGGTCTACATAGGGATTTTCACGACGTTGAGCAAATTCCAGCAAATGATGCATCCAGATGGCACCACCCGTACTCTGCCCGATGCCTAACCAAGGTTTCGGCAATTGTTCAGCATTTTTAATGTAGTGATAAACCGCATGCAATACCTGCTGGTAATGGTCAAAATTCTTGATGTTTGCCGGAGAACCATCACTGAGGCCATGACCGGGCAAATCATAAGTAATGACACTAAACCCCTGTTCCAGCAATTCACGAATAATCGGCTGGTAAATTCCGCTATGTTCCAGATAGCCATGCAATAAAAATACCGTACCGCGTATTTTCGGCAAGGCAATTTTTTCCAGATGTGGTTGAAACACCTGTACATGCAATTTAAACAAAGGCATTTGTACATAGCCTTGCCAATGCTCACAATCCAGCAGATGCAAACCATATAACTGGCGATAGGCCTGAATTTCGACTGAAGGCTGATAAAGCTTGTTCAGATTTAATGCTTCAAGTAACTGAGGTGTGGTTTCACGGCTTGGAACGGGTAAATCCAGCTGTTTTAAAATGGCAGGATTTAAGAATGGAATATCGGGCATTAAGGTACCTCTCGGCAATCACTGGAACCAAACCAGATATCACGGATAGTGGCTAACATTTCATAATTGGCACGGCGACTATGATCATAATTCTGTTCACTTGGACGCCACCGGGTCAATTGAGTCGGCATGGGTGCTTCTACGGGTACAGTTTCAATACCATTTAAGGCAAATAAACGACGGGTCCGCGGCATATGATAACGGTCGGTAATCAGAATCACCCGTGGAGCTCCACCTTTTTTCTGCAATAGCAATGAGCTAAAACGCGAATTTTCACAGGTATTCATGCTGCGGTCTTCCAGCAGTTTCGCATCGACATTATATGCTTTTAACCAGCGCTGCATATACGGTGCTTCAACGCCACTCAGCACAATCGGTAAATGGTACTGTTGTTCTATTTCTAAGGTTTTTTCTAAACGCAGACGGGTATATTTGTTTACCACAATATCCTTGCTATTTTTATCCAGTGTCAACCCACCACCCAGGACCACAATCGCATAAGGTTTAGAGCTTTGAGGCTGTGCTTGTTCATTTTGCTCATGAATCAGGGCAATATCCTGATAAATGCTTTCGTCTACCGGTTCTTCAGCGACCTTTTCCGGTTCTATTTCATGCGTGCGCAGAAAATCCAGATATTTTTCCATTAAGGCTTTATTTTCAGTACTGTTCAAATCCAGCAAGTCTTTAACGGTTTGAGTTGGATCTTCTGCTTCAGAGGCAGCTTCGACCGGATTTGCCAGCAGCGGAATTTGCGGTTTGTCCTGTTGTTCTTTTTCCTGGAGTTGTGCATCTTCAATCGTTTGTTGCAAGGCTTTATAACGCGCTTGAATCAATACCAGATCCTGTGAATTATGGCTTTGTATCGCCTCTTCCATCAATTTCAGATAGGCTTGACGGGCAATCCAGACTTTAGAACCAGGTTCCAGATCTTCATGTTCACTTAAAGCTGCCATTTGCTGGCTTTTTGCCGCGACCTGATTCACTTCTACAGGCACAAAACTGTTTAATGCACTCACCACCCAACCAGAATAAAAGGGTGAATAAAGCAAAACCATGAAACAGCCGAACAGTACAAATAGCACTGAAGCAATTTGTACCAGTCGAACCATCCAATGTGATTTCGCCATTGTCTTTTATTCCATATGTGAACGAATTAAGCCTGTTTCATCAAACAAGACTGGTTCTGGTTCTAACAAAATATCAAATTTTTGCTGCACATCGTGTTGTACAGCATGATAGGTGGTCTGAACATCTGCCAGATTGGCCTGATCATAATTGACCAGTACCAAAGCTTGCTTATGGAACATACCCACCACACCCAGTCTTTTACCCTTCCAGCCGGATTGATCGATCAACCAACCTGCTGCAATTTTAACCCCACCTTTGGCCTGAGGGTAATGGGGCAAATTCGGAAATGTCTGTACTAAATGGTCAAAAAGCTGTTCTGAAATAATCGGATTTTTGAAGAAACTTCCCACATTAGGATATTCTTTTGGATCTGGCAATTTGCTTTGACGAATCTGAATAACTTGTTTTTGCAGGTTTTCAGCAGTCTGTTCCTCTCCCACAGCTTGTTTAAGATCCCCATAATTCAACATTAAATGGGCTTGCTTAAGCAACTTAAAAGTCACATGAGTAATCACAAAACGGTTCGGGTCGTCTTTAAAAATACTGTGCCGATAGGAAAAATCACAATCTTGAGCCAGAATGGTGCTGAATTGTTCCAGCTGACGGTCATAAACTTGAACCGACTCGATGAACTCGCCCGCTTCTACTCCATAGGCACCAATATTCTGTACCGGAGATGCACCGACCAAACCTGGAATAAGTGCCAGATTCTGCAGGCCATATAAATGATTTTCTGTAGTCCAGAGTACGAAATCATGCCAGACCTGACCTGCACCCACGCGAATGGTTTTGCTGTAATCATCTTCAGTCACATATTCAATGCCTTGAATATCCATATGAATCACAAGCGCATGGACTTTTTCCGGCAAAAGCATGTTGCTGCCACCGGAGAGAATCAAAACATTTAACTGCTGTTGCTTAGCATAATTTAAAGCATCCACCAATTCAGCTGTGGACTGAACTTTGCAGTAATGCGATGTGGTTGCATCAAGACTTAAGGTATTAAAAGGCTTAAGTTGAATTTGAGTTTGAATATTCATGTGCTTAAACCTTTATTTCACATCGATCTGTTGTTTGAACTGCTGTTTAAAAATGCTGACCCAAGCCAAGCTGCTCGATTCACACTGATCGAGTACACGCTCAAACCCATTTGCTCCGCCATAATAAGGATCTGGCAACGCCTGTTTGGGATAAGTTTGATCGTATTCACTCATCAATGCAATTTTTGCCCGAATCTGGCGGGCCGCATATGCGGTTTGAGTCTGTTTTAAAAGCATTTGAATATTGAATAAATTTTCATGATCCATCGCCAGAATAAGATCAAATTCAAGAAAATCTTGCGCTTTTAACTGGCGCGCCCGTAACGATGATAAATCATAGCCCCGTTTTAAGGCATGTTTCTGGCTACGCTCATCTGGTGCTTTTCCGGGATGGTAATTACTGGTTCCTGCAGAGTCGATCATAATATTCAGTTGCTGTTTATCACAAAAATGTCTAAGAACAACTTCTGCCGTGGGGGAGCGACAAATATTTCCTAAACATACACATAACACCTTATAGGGCGTTTTGGATGACATAACAACCTCAATTACTGCTTTATTTTCAGGTGTCTTATGTTAAGTTATTTACAGGATGAATCCTATAGAACACTAAAACAATAATCTTGATTTTGATATCAAAAAGGAAGCAATAGATGAGCCATTTTCAATTTCAAACCGTCTCGAATATTATTTCAGGACTGGGCTCGATCTATGAGTTAAAGCCATTATTGCAACAACACGCTTGTAAAAAACTGTTGCTGGTCACCGATGCCGGCATCATTCAGCAGCAACTGCATATGCTGATTATTGAAATTTTAGAAACCATTCGACTGCCCTATGCAATTTATTCAAACGTTCAGTCCGATCCTCCTGAACATATTGTATTGGACGCCGTACAATTCGCCAAGAATGAAAAAGCAGACATCATCTTGGGTTTTGGTGGTGGCAGTTCGCTCGATGTCGCGAAAATCATTGCAATACTGGCCCATCCCGAACAGCAGCAAAGCTTGCAAGACTTATACGGGGTTAATAATGCCAAATCACCTCGACTACCTTTGCTTTTAGTCCCGACCACTGCCGGTACAGGTTCCGAAGTCACTCCCATCTCGATTGTCACTACAGCTGAAACCACCAAAACAGGCATCGTTGCTCCAGTTTTATTTGCCGATGTCGCCATTTTAGATGCGACTTTTACCCAAAACTTACCTGCACATATTACCGCGGCAACCGGTATTGATGCGATGGTGCATGCGATTGAAGCCTATACCTCAAAAATCAAAAAGAATCCCTATGCCGACATGTTAGCTAAACAGGCTTTAAGATTACTCAATAAAAATCTAAGTTTAGTCTTAGCAGATGGGCAGAATTTAGAAGCACGTCAAAATATGCTAGTTGGATCAATGCTCGCCGGACAGGCATTTGCCAATGCTCCTGTGGCAGCAATCCATGCACTGGCTTATCCCTTAGGCGGACATTTTCATATTTCACATGGCCATAGCAATGCTCTGGTTTTGACCGAAGTATTAAAATTCAATGCACCAAATGCCAAACAGTACTATGCCGAACTGATGTGCTGGTTGGACCCGAAAAGTACTGGCAGTACAGATGGTTTGTGTGATTTATTTATTGATCATATGCAAAATCACTTAGACCAAAGTGGCCTGATTTTAAAGCTGAAAGATTTAAATGTTCCTGAAAATATGCTGGATCAATTGGCAAGTGATGCGATGCTGCAAACCCGGCTGTTGCAAAATAACCCGCGTGACCTGATTCAACAGGATGCACGGGAAATTTACCAAGCTATTTATGCATAAATTTCTATTTATATTTGTGATAAAAACAGATTTAAGTGATATCAAAATAACCAAATAATGATTTATTACAGGTCATCCCATTTTATTGAGATGATCTATTTTTTCACTTGTATTTTTATGGACTTCACAGTAAAAACAAATGAAATCATCAAAACAACTATGCCAATGAAACAAATACCCAAACATCGTGCCGATTTTTCATACTTTTTACCTATTCAAACCCGCTGGTCGGATAATGATATTTATGGACACGTCAACAATGTGACTTATTACAGTTATTTTGATACAGCTGCCAATGCCTTACTGATTGAAAAGGCCGACTTTGATATTCGCTATTCGCCAGTCATTGGCTTGGTGGTCGATTCGGCATGTAGCTTTTTTCAGGAACTGTCTTATCCTGAAATCATTGAGGTCGGCGTAGCTATTTCGAAACTGGGAAATTCATCCGTACAATATGATTTAGCGATTTTTAAACAGGGTCATGAAGTGGCTTCTGCACAGGGTCATTTCGTACATGTATTTGTAGACCGACAGACACGAAAAAGCACCCCGATTCCAATTAAAATACGGGATGCTTTATATCTATATAATGTGAATGAATAAGCTTATTTGAGCTGGATATTCTGTATTTCACCCTCAAAGTTTTGCAGAAGCTCTTTGACCGCTGGTTCTGCATGCAGTAGCTCTGCCGCACGTGCATAGGCTTTTTCTTTACGCTCACTTTGCATGCTATACGGCGTTGTGGTTTCTACATCTGCATAATGAACCTGAAAATGAGTACTCGACCATTCTGTTTTTAATGCCTGCTCCAAGGCATGCTGCAACTGGGTCAACAGAGCTTCATATTGTTTTGGAATATGGAAGATTGAATCACCATTAATTTGCCCCGTCATCACGCCATGTTGAGCCAATTCTTGGACTGCCGGTGAAAGATCACTGTTACGGAACCAATACTCCCATTTATCCACCGTCCACTCGCCTTCAAGAACTTGAGGCTTTAGTCTTAAAATATCTTGTGGCATCAGTTTCGAGGAAACATCTGACAGATTGCCTTGTACATCTTGATGTGCAGGAACAGCCGGTTCAGCTGCCAAATCAAATAATGAATCTTGTGCTGTTTCTTCTATAGGTTGCTGAACTTGCACCTGAACTTCCGCTGGAGCTTTGACAGGCGTTGATTGATTGGCTGCTAAAGGTACTAAGGGTACTAGTTCATCAAACAGAAAGTCATCACTGCTTGCTTCATCAGCTGTAGTACTTATTGCTTCAGGCTCATCATCAAAGCCAAATAAAGCATCGTCACTCGATGGATCGAAGATAATTTTTTCCGACTGTACTTGAGCTGGATGCAATGAAGAATCTGATGGAGTAGATCGCACTTCAGCTTCTACAGTTTCTTTCTCCAGGAAATCATCCGAACTTGGTTCATCTACAGAAACAGATTGAGCTGTAACTTCATTAAATGAGTCATCATCATACTGAGCATCATCAAAATCATCATATACAGCTGCTGATTCAACAGGTGTGTCCTGTTCTACCATTATATTTTGAGCTGCTTGCTGCTGAACCTCATGTTGAATCGACTGTTGTACTACAGGCTGAACGCTCGGTGTAACAACTTGTTGTACTTGTGATAGCGGAACTTCATTGGGCTGTAATGGACGGAACGCCAATAAGCGCAATACGCACATTTCAAAGCCCTGCTCTTGCGTCACCGCCAGTTGCAGGTCAGCACGGCCTTTACAGGCCACCTGATAATACAATTGCAAATCTTGTGCTGAAATGCGTTGCGACAACTGCATAATCTTTTGATTGATTTCAGCACTGTATTTCAAGCTCAGCTCAGGCAAATACTGCAGTAATGCCAGTTCATGCAGGGTTGAAATCAATTGATCCAGAACCAGTGACACATCCAGCGCCTGTTGTCTAAATTGCATCAGCAATTCACTGACACGGGTTTTCTGGTTCTGATGAATGGCCAAGATCAAATCATAAATGATGGTACGGTCAATCAGACCCAGCATGTCTTTGACATCTTGATGCTGGATTGCGCCCTGACCATAGGCAATGGCCTGATCGGTTAAAGATAAGGCATCACGTAATGACCCCTGGGCAGATTCAGCAATTTGCCAGATGGCATCCTGTTCGGCTTTTATTTCTTCTTTGTTTAAGATACTGGTGAGATGTTCGGTAATTTCATCGACTGCTAGTGGACGCAAAGTAAATTGCAAGCAACGGGAAATAACAGTAATCGGTAATTTTTGTGGATCAGTGGTAGCAAAAAGGAATTTTACATGTTCAGGTGGTTCTTCTAATGTTTTCAGTAAGGCATTAAAGGAATGCGTCGAAAGCATATGCACTTCATCGATCAAGTAAACCTTGAAACGACCTTGCGTAGGCGCATAGGGAACATTATCTAACAATTCACGTGTATCTTCTACTTTGGTACGTGAAGCCGCATCAATCTCGATTAAATCGATAAAACGGCCTTCATTCACCGCTTTACAGGTTGCACACACTTCACAAGGCGTTGAGGTCACGCCAGTTTCGCAGTTCAGACATTTCGCCAAAATACGGGCAATCGTGGTTTTACCTACTCCGCGAGTCCCGGTAAACAAATACGCATGATGCAACCGACCACGTTCCAAGGCACTCGTCAGTGCGCGCGACACATGGTTTTGCCCCACCAATTCATTAAAATTACGTGGACGGTATTTTCGTGCAAGTACTTGATACATGTATGCTCCTTTTTACAGGTCTAAGCATACTGTTTTTTTATAAAATAGTGAAATAAATGGCGGAGGTATGAACAATAAAAATCTTGTATTCTGCCGAAACAAAGACGAAATTTTTATTTATACATTCAATAAAATTAGCTCAGTTTTCCCAAAAGAAAATCACTTTGCATCTGATAGCTTTTACCGCTTTGATCTTCACGAATTTCAAGAACTTTTTCATCTAAATTTACATAGAGTAAATTACGCGTTGCCACATTGATCAGCTCAATTCTTTGCTTTGATTCATCTATAAAACGCAGCTTACCTTTCAAGGTTTCGACTTCACTATGACCACTTAAACTTTCACGGGTTAAGGTATAGGTTTGATCTTCATACAATGCCAAAGTCACAGCCATACCTGGACAATCTTCGCAACGGGATAAACAGCTCATGCACGGTGTTGTACCCTCATATTCTCCTGCCCATGCTGCCAGTTGCTTTTTCGACTCTATAGATGCATTGCCTTGCGTATTCGATTGCTTGGCATCCTGACATCCCAATAATGCAGTACTTGCCAGCAAAGGAATTAACACGACATTTTTCATGAAATATCAACAGCAGCTAGAATCTCAGGCAAAGTAGCATATTTTCCCGTTATTTTCCTCAACAACATGTTGCACATTAAAACCAACCCTTACGACCTGCCAAGATACGATCCGCGCAGCGTAGTGTTTCCTGGGTCAAGCCCCACAGCCGGTAATCGCCTGTGATGGAAGCCGTGGAAAAATTATGGGTATAGGCAAAACTTAAACCACGCTCCGGGTCACACCATGCACCAGAGCCATTAAAGCCCATATGCCCAAACCCTGATGATGATTTGCCTAAAGTTAAAATCCGGTGATAACCCAATCGCCAATGCATCGGTAGTGGCATAATCCGGTCACGTCGGGTGTACTGAATTTGGCTTAACTGTTTAAAGATTTCAGTGCCTATCAACTGCTGCCTTTGCCACTCCCCGCCATTGGCAAGCATGGCATAAATTCGAGCTAGGCTATTGGCACTAAACACACCTGTTGCCGCAGGAATTATAGCTTGTAAACCTTGATCACTAAAAAAGCTGAAATTTTTCATTCCTTTTGGAATCATCGCATCCTGAAAGTCTTGAGGTTTTTGGCCGGATAACTCCAATAATTTATCGAATGGAGATGCTTTGCGTGCCTGTGCAGGTTACTTTAGGTTTGGAATTTTGAAGCTTATCTTTTGAAACTTTTTGTTGAGGAATAATCCTGGCAACTTCAGCCAGTTTTTCCTTCGGCACGCCAAAATAGGCAGCATCTAATTGCAATGGATCAATCAGATAGTGTTGCATCAGTTCTGCCAATGTCTTCCCTGTAGCTTTTTCCAATACCCCGCCCACTTGCCAACCAAAGGTTAAGGGCTGATATGCTGCATCTGTCGCGACTTCAAAACGTGGTTTGGCCTGGGCTATAACAGCAAGCATATGCTGCCAATCCGCCATTTCCGAGGCATCAGCAACAAGATTGCGAATATCATATAAACCGCTTTGATGACTCAGCATATGCCTTAAGGTAATTTGATCTTTACCCTGTTGGGCAAATTCAGGCCAGTAAGTTGCTACTGGAATATCATAATCAACAAAACCTTCACTGACTAAAATATGCGCTAAGGTAGATAAAACCCCTTTCCCGGTGGAATAGCAGAGCGACAAGGTATTTGCTTGCCAGCTTTCGGTTTCAGACTTTTTCCCGGTCCAGATATCAACAACTTTTTGACCCTGAAAATAAATCACCAGAGCAGCGCCACCTAACTCTGTCCGTACATCCTGCATCCGGCTGAACTGTCTGGCAAGGTCGATAAAGCGTTCATCGACGTGACCTTGATAATTTGCCGTATTGGCAAAAAGGTAATCTTTTAGTTGCTGCATCCTTCCATCCCTAGAAATCTGTTTTCCATGAGCTTAAAACAAAAAAGCCTAAATCGACAGTGACTTAGGCTTTGGTCTTAAAGTGCTTTGACACTTCCCGTGACATGCGGTTTTTTGTTTTTACCGTTTCGGATGACAAACTCGGTATCTTGTCCTTCCTGAGCAGTCAAGAACTCCACTTTTGAAGGGAGATACATCGGGAGCTTAAACCAGACATCAGCTTCGTAGGCATCTGGCAAAGTTAAGCTGGCCAGTGCTTTCGCTTTGCTCCACATACCATGGGCAATCGCCTGTTTAAAACCGAATGCTTTTGCCGTGATGGCATGGATATGAATCAGGTTAAAGTCACCAGACGTTAAAGCATAACGGCGACCGGTATTTTCAGATACATTCCATTCGGCATTGAGTTCATAGGCTGGCGTTTTATTGTCTACCAGTTTAGGAGTAGCTTTAACACTGGTTTTTTGACGGGCTAAATAGGTAGTTACCCCTTCCATCACCACGTCATTGCCGACTTTCGCCGTGGTCATAAAGTCAAACTGCACGCCCTTATCATGAGGTTGTACATCACCAAACTTGCAGGACAATGTTAATGCTTCATTAGTACCCACTTTGCGGTTTTGTTTAATCTGGTTGCGAATATGTACCAGACCTAAAATTGCAAATGGGAAAGTCTCAGTCGTCATCATATGCATTTGCAGGCTTTGCGATAGCACCGCTAAATAAATGGCTGGAATATAACCATTATTCTTGAAGCCGCACACTTCGTTATAAGCTTTAAGATGCTTTTGATCGACCTTGAATGAATCCACCACATATTCAACTTGCGGCAGCACTTGTTCACCTTTAGGCTTTTTAAAAATCAAGCCTTGAATCACTTTCGGATAGGCTAAATAAGGTTTTGGAAGTTGACTAAAATGGCGAGTATTCATACTGAACCTTTGGAAGTTTTTCTAATTTATTTAATGGAGTTCTCTCTCCCTCTGGGAGAGAGCTAGAGAGAGGGTTAATAATATATCCCCTTATCTCCCTCTCCTAAATCCTCTCCCCAAGGGAGAGGACTTTAATGTGTTAAGCCCCTAACAAGCTTTGACCACACACACGAACCACGTTACCATTTAAACCTGTAGACGCTGAAGATGCAAATAATGCAATTGTTTCAGCAACATCAACCGGTAGACCGCCTTGACTCATTGAGTTCATACGGCGACCTGCTTCACGAATCGCAAATGGAATTGCCGCTGTCATTTGCGTTTCAATGAAGCCCGGTGCTACGGCATTAATGGTTACGCCATTTTTCAAAATAGGTGCCGTAAATTTCACCACACCAATCACGCCCGCTTTAGAAGCAGCATAGTTGGTTTGCCCTAAATTACCCGCAATACCTGAAATTGACGATACGCAAACAATACGACCGTTGCTGTTCAACCCTGCATTTTCAATAAGGTAATCATTGACACGCTCAATTGCAGACAAGTTAATGTTGATCACCAAATCCCAAAGCTCTGGTTTCATATTGGCCAAAGTTTTGTCACGGGTAATTCCTGCATTATGTACGATGATATCAAGACCGCCCTTCGCCGCTGCTGCAGCCTTAATTTTTTCACCGGCATCCGCAGCCGTGATGTCAATTGCTAAAGTTGAACCGCCAATGGCACCCGCAACACGGTCCAGATCCGCCTGCTGTTGGGGAACGTCCAGGCAAATGACATGTGCGCCATCACGTGAAAGTACATGGGCAATTGCTTCACCAATCCCGCGGCTTGCACCAGTGACTACAGCAGTTTTTCCAGCAAGAGGTTTGGCCCAGTCTACATCGACAACTTCAGCTTTAGAAACCCGAATAACTTGACCAGAAACATAAGCAGAACGCGGAGATAATGCAAAACGCACTGTAGATTCAAGGTTTGCTTCAGCACCTTGATCAACATAAATCAGATTTGCCGCTATACCTTTCTTAAACTCTTTACCGACTGATTTTACAAAACCTTCAAGTGCACGTTGGGCAATGGCCTGTTTTAGCGTTTTTGCAGTCTCAGGGCTAATCCCTACAACGATGACACGGCCTGAAGCCTGGATTTGACGCGCAATCGGGTTAAAGAAGTTATAAAGTTCTTTTAGCTGTTCAGAGTTTTGGATACCAGACGCATCAAAAATGACTGCTTTAAATTTAGACTCTTTATCGCCCGGGTGAAAAGCGCCCAGATTTAAACCTGTTTTTGCAGCTGCTTGCTGTAATTCGGAGTTGTTACCTGCGTAGCTATTGGCATGAATATTGGCCAGAACCTGTGCGATTGCACCAGATAATGTACTTGATGATGCAGCACCAAATAACACCGCCCCTTTCACTACAGGTGTCGCAGACTCAAAACGCTCTAAAAAAGTTGGCGATGGCAAGCCTAAATTTTTGATGACAAATTTACCAATAGGAGATTTTGCAAAGGTTTGGTATTGATCAGTCATATTTATTATCTCTCATACAAATTAATTTTTGATGGTTTTGAAAATATCTTTTTAACTTCAATATGATGTCAGGCACTTATATTTCAATACATCCATCAGTTTCCATAGAATCATACTTGAGTTAAATTATAGATGTCTTGACCTGAATGCTTTGCCTAATGTCATTTTAGTCAATTCAGCTGTTTTTAGATTATGTTAATGTACACGCCAAGAATACTGTAAAATGCTTGGAAAAGCCTGATGAGCAAAACAACTCAAGAAAATCCGGCAGTCGATAATTCTGCTACGGAAACTGTGTCAAAACCATCAAAAAGTACTGCGCGCACAACTAAAACTTCTGGCCCGGCGGCCACGTCAGCAGATGCTGCGCCTAAAACACCCCGTACCCGTTCCACATCGGCACGTAGTAAAACTATAGCTTCAACGACAATAACACCCGAATCTACACCTCAAACGTCTGTTCAACAGGATAACACCATGAGCCAAAACACAGTTCGCCGCGTTGCAATTATCGGTGGTAACCGTATTCCTTTCGCCCGTTCAAACGGTGCTTACTTTACTGCTTCTAACAGCGACATGTTTACTGCAGCATTAAATGGTCTGATTGAGCGTTTTAATTTACAAGGTCAACGTTTAGGCGAAGTCGTTGCCGGCGCAGTTTTAAAACACAGCCGTGACTTTAACATGACCCGTGAGTGCGTGTTAAATACTGAACTTGCTCCAGAAACACCTGCTTACGATATTCAGCAAGCCTGTGGTACAGGCTTGCAAGCAGCATTCCAGATTGCCAACAAAATTGCACTGGGTCAAATTGAAGTCGGTATTGCGGGTGGTGTAGATACGACTTCTGATGCGCCAATTTCTTTCGGTGATGGCTTACGTAAGGCATTGCTTGAACTGAACATTGCGAAAACCGCGAAAGACCGTTTAAAAGCATTAACCAAAATTAATGTTAAAGACTTGATGGATGCCCCTAAAAACGGTGAGCCACGTACCGGTCTTTCTATGGGTGACCATCAGGCGATTACTGCACTTGAATGGGGTATTTCTCGTGAAGCACAGGACGAACTTGCAGCGTCATCTCACCAAAAAATGGCGGCTGCATACGAAGAAGGCTTCTTCGATGACCTGATCACACCATTCATCGGTTTAGAACGTGACAATAACTTACGTGCAGATTCTTCTGTAGAAAAACTTGCAAAACTTAAACCGGCTTTTGGTAAAGGTGATGCACGTACCATGACTGCGGGCAACTCAACTCCACTCACTGATGGTGCATCTTGTGTATTGTTAGCTTCTGAGGAATGGGCTAAAGCCAATGGTCACGAAATTTTAGCTTACTTAACATTCCAGGAAACTGCAGCAGTTGACTTTGTTGAGAAAAAAGAAGGCTTGTTGATGGCACCTGCTTATGCCGTTCCACGTATGCTCGAACGTGCCGGTCTTACCCTGCAAGATTTCGACTACTATGAAATTCATGAAGCATTTGCATCACAGGTTCTTTCTACCCTTAAGGCATGGGAAGACCCAAAATTCTGTAAAGAACGTTTAGGCTTGGATGCTCCACTGGGTTCAATTGACCGTTCCAAGCTTAACGTTAAAGGTTCATCTTTAGCAGCGGGTCACCCATTTGCAGCCACTGGCGGTCGTCTTATCGCAACCGCAGCAAAACTGATTCACCAAAAAGGTTCAGGCCGTGTTTTAGTCTCGATTTGTGCTGCGGGTGGTCAAGGTGTAACAGCAATTATTGAAAAATAATCTGAATCTTTGGTTCAGGAAAGCTCCTCGAGTGAGGGGCTTTTTTATTATCATCTTATTATTTGGCTATTTATATGCTCACTAATATCTTGAATATGCGAAAATACAAATAAGATGAGTGTCTATCAAAAACCATACATCAGCCATGCTTTTTAGATCACAGATTTAAATTAGGCTGTAGATTTCACATGATGACTAATGTTCAATTTAGCTTCAATATAGTCATAACACCACTGGAAAATAAAAGTATAGACCAGAATACACAAAGTCATACTGAGATCAGTCAAAATTGCCTGCCAAATTGACATCTCCAAAGCATAAGCCACCATTGGAATGGTCGCCAGCATCAAACCACCTTCAAAACCAATAGCATGTAAAACACGTACACCGACTGTTCTTTTCAGTTGACGTTTGGCTTCAAAGTTTTCAAAAAAATGATTGAAAGTCATATTCCAAATCACGGAAGTCACGGCCATTGCAACACCTAAGCTACCGGTCACCTCCATAGGCATTTCAAAAATAAAGCTTAATGCAATTGCAATGATCACCAGTAGGATCGTTTCATAGCTTAGCGCATGGATTATCCTTCTTTTTGACATCAACATTTTAAAACTCTTTCATTTGGATGCAGACATTTTATTTTGATAATATTGATTAATCGAATTAGATTCTTTCAAAAGTTTTGATAGATGAATATTAATCAAGAACAACTGATCATATTTAAAACCGTGATTGAAAGCGGCTCATTCTCTGCGGCTGCCAGACAGCTCGGCAAAGTACCTTCGGCAGTTAGTATGTCGATTGCCAATCTGGAAGTTGATCTTAATTTATCCCTCTTCACCCGTGCTGGCCGTGAGCCTGTACCGACCCCACAAGCGCTAACCTTATATGAAAAAACCGAACAGCTCTTAATTGAAATCAATCAATGGAAACAGCAAGCTTTTGCCCTGAGTCAAGGTCTGGAATCTGCTTTAAATATTGTGGTGGTCTCTGAACTGTTGCACACAAAATGGATTGACTATATTTCATTGCTGGAAAAACAGTTTCCAGAACTGCAAATCAATATTTTTTCAGCTCCGCAGGAAGATGCCTTAAAGATGCTGCTCAACCAGACTGCGCAGTTAGCACTCATGTTTGAACGCGAACAGCTGGAAACGCGCGAACAGTTTGTCGAACTCAAGCGTGAGGCTTTGGTGCCGGTTACGGCTATTGATTCCCCCTTGGCCACATTTGAACAGGTGAGCTATGAGCAAATTTTGCAAAGCCGGCAAATTGTAGTGGCAAGTCGCGATCGCAGCATCAAGCCGGAATTGTTATTTTCAAAAAAATACTGGCGTACAGATAACCATTTATCTGCCTGTGCCATGATCCAGCAGGGTCTGGGATGGGGAGTTTTACCTTTAGAAATGCTAAACCAGAATCCGCATATTCAACAACAACTTAAGATTCTTAACTTTTTGGATTTCACTCCAAAATTTGAATATTTTGTTGATCTGGTCTGGAGTCGTGAAAGCCAGCTGGGTGCTGCTGCTCATTTTTTGATTAATCACATCCGAAATTCAAGAAAAAACATAAAATAGACAGGTCTTATACGCGCTTTTTACTTTGGATAACAGGAGATTGTGATATAACAAATAAACGGGAAATAACTTTAAGAACCAGACGACAATGACTCAATCAGCCTTAAATCAATTAAAAAACCTTACTACCATTGTTGCCGACAGTAGCGATTTTTCCGCAATCGAAAAATTTCGCCCTCTTGATGCAACAACAAATCCTTCACTGATTACAGCTGCAGCGAATCAGCCTGAAAATAAAGAACTGATTGAAGCTGCCTTTGAACAGGCGAAATCTGAAGGGTATAGTGGCGATCTTCTGGTTGAACGTACCATCGATATCCTGACAGTCAAGTTTGGTGTGGAAATTCTAAAACTGATTCAAGGACGTGTTTCTACCGAAGTCGATGCAGCACTTTCTTACGATACTGAAGCCACCATTGCCAAAGCCAAAGAACTTCTGGAATTATATAAAACCTATGGGATCGATCAGAACCGTATCCTGATTAAAATCGCTTCCACCTGGGAAGGCATTCAGGCAGCCAAAGCATTAGAAGCTGAAGGCATTCATTGTAACTTGACCCTGTTATTCGGCTTGCATCAGGCTCAAGCCTGTGCGGACGCCAATGTCACCCTGATTTCACCTTTTGTCGGCCGTATTCTGGACTGGTATAAAAAAGCGGAAAATGTCGATCATTATCCAATTGATAAAGACCCGGGTGTACTTTCAGTCAAACAGATTTATCATTTCTACAAGCAGCATTGCATCAAAACAGAAGTAATGGGCGCAAGTTTCCGCAGTATAGATCAGGTACTTGGATTGGCTGGCTGTGATCTGCTTACCGTTTCTCCTAACCTTCTGGCAGAACTGAAACAGGACCAGCGTGAAGTGGTGGCCCAGCTTAGCAACGATCATACTCAGGCCCATTGCCAGCATCAGGTTGAGCCTTTAACCCAAGAAAGCTTTAAAGCTCAGATTGAAAAAGATTTAATGTCTTCTCAACTGTTACAAAGCGGCATTGACGGATTTATTAAAGCGCGTGAACAGTTAAATACCTTACTGCGCCAATCTTTCGGCTTGGATGCTGAAATTAAAGCTTAATTTATTCCTATCTTTCCCTAAAAAAAGCCGATTTTGTTATAGTGAACAGGTCGGCTTTTTTGATGATTTGAGAGTATATTTTGTTCGGCATAACCGATCTTAGCACCTATATTATTGGCACTACCCTAATCGTATTACTACCCGGTCCAAATTCACTGTATGTGATGTCCATCGCTTCACGTTTCGGTATTAAAGCCGGCTATAAAAGTGCTTTTGGTGTCTATACCGGTGACCTGATTTTAATTCTACTGACAGCATTGGGTGCAGCCTCATTACTGCATGCTTTCCCTTGGGTATTTACCTTACTAAAGATTATCGGTGCAATTTACTTAAGTTATTTGGGCATAAAATTGCTGATTGCTGCCTATCACACCTGGAATGTCCTGCACTCCACAACACAAATAGCAACAGTAGAAAAAAATATTGAACAGCTGCAACCCTTTAAAACAGCATTAACCATCAGTATTTTAAACCCCAAAGCCATTTTATTTTATTTGTCCTTTTTTGTGCAGTTTGTCGATCCGGCCTATCCTTATCCGGCCATTACCTTTACTGCACTTGCAGTCATCTTGCAGCTCATTAGCATGAGTTATTTAACCATCCTGATTTTTTCCGGTGCAAAACTGGCATCTTATTTTACTTCGCGTTATAAAGTAACGGCCTCATGTGTAGCAGCTGTGGGACTGTTATTTTGTGGTTTCGGGATTAAACTCGCGACCTCAACCCTGTAGTTCTACGGTCTAAAGAAGCAAATTAAACCTGTAAAAAGCCTATAAATTGAGGCAATAATTTCTTTCCGCTTATTAACCACAGGCGTATGATTATTACACTTTTCAAATTTTAACAAATCCAGCACGCAAAGGATGTATGCACAAATTTCTCCAAGACTTTTCCGTTCCTGCGGTATTTGCAGGTTTCATTACCTTTCTGATTGGTATCAGTGTTTCGGCAGTTTTGGTCATTCAAGCTGCACAAATATTAGGGGTTACGCCAGAGCAAATTAGCTCCTGGTTTTGGGCATTAGGTTTAGGGATTGGACTGTCTGGTTTAATTTTGTCCTGGAAATTTAAATATCCAGTTGCCACGTCATGGTCAACTGCTGGACTGGCCCTGATTTTAGCCACTGGCAATGGTTATAGCTTGCACGAAGCCATCGGTGCATTTCTGGTCTGTGGTTTACTCAGTGCCATTTTAGGTTTTTCGGGTATTTTTCAGAAAATTTTATCTTATATTCCACAAAGCTTAACTAGTGCCATGTTGGCAGGTGTGTTACTCAAATTCGGCATTGCCCTGTTTGCCAGCATGCAAAATGACTGGGGCTTTATCATTTCATTGTTAGCAGCGTATGTTCTGTCTAAACGTCTGTCTCCACGTTACAGCATCGTCATTACCGTGATTGCCGGACTTGTGCTCTGTCCAATGTTTATGCAGTTTCATCCTCCAGTTTTACAATGGAGTTTGGCGCAACCGGTATGGATTAGTCCTGTATTTAGCTGGTCCGCCCTTTTGGGTTTGGCCTTGCCATTATTCGTCATTAACATGGCATCACAATATTTACCCGGTATTGCCATGATCAAAAGCTATGGCTATCAGCCCCATGTCAATCAGCTGATTGGCTGGACCGGAGTTACCCAGACCCTGCTGGCTCCATTTGGCTGTTACACGGTCAATATTGCAGCCATTAGTGCAGCCGTCAGTCTGGATGATCAGGTTCATCCTGACCCAGAGAAACGCTATATTGCCGGCATAAGCTGTGGATTTTTCTATATCTTGATGGGGGTTTTCGCGGCGACACTGACCAGTTTGCTGATGTCTTTCCCAGCCATTTTTATTGTTGCTCTGGCCGGCATTGCCTTACTGGGCACCATTAGCCACAACATAGCTATCGCCTTTCAGGATGTCCGCGAACGAGAAGCCGCATTATTGACCTTTTTATTCAGCGCTTCCGGCATTCAGTTTTTTGGGATTGGTTCAGCCTTCTGGGGTTTAATTTTTGGTATTGTCGTATCCATTATATTCAAGTTTAAAGTAGTGCAATCCTGCAAATAATTTTTGCGGTTTATTAATCAGGCTATGGATATTCCTGCACAGGGTAAGCCAGAATCAGGTTTATAATTGTGTGCTTGACATGCAGGATGATAATTTCTTAATCTTCCTGCTAACCCCGCCCGATGAATTTAGAACACACAATCACCAGCAAACTCGATCCCTGTTTGCCAGAATCTTCCATTTTGAGCAAAAAGTGAGTTCTGTTTCTTCTAAAATAATAGCTAAACCCAGTAAGGGATAAGCTAACAAAACAGAATTCTAATCATCTTTTGCTCAATTTACATTAAAGTATTATTTTAAATAATTTAAGGGCTGTCCCATTTTTAGATATGACCTGTCTAAAACGAAGCTACAAAGCTGAATCACTATATTTTTGAATAAACTGGATGGTTTGCTTAAATGTCTGCTGACTGGCCCTTTTACTCATCATAAACTGATATTCATGGACCAAAAACTCTTTAGACTCAGGATAAAAAACTTCGGTTACCGGTATCTTCTGATTAAGCAAAGCACTTACAAAAGGGATAGACTGAGTCCTGGTCAAAAAGTCTTTATTGCCGCCACTAATGAAAACAGGCGGATAATTCGCAGTTAAATATTGAATGGGAGAAATGCTTTTTAAGAAATCTGTATCATCTTTTTTATTGCCGGTATAGGCCTGAACCAGATTAAACACTCCCCATTCAATCAGTTTTAATTCATCTGGAGCCGTTTTGATAAAGGCATTCATATCATAAATACCACAATGCAGGATCAACCCTTTAATTTGCTCACGCTGGATTAACGGTGAAATCGCAGACTTTCGGGCAAAATCAGGATTACTGAGTAAAGCTGCATAATGACTGACTAAATTTGCACCTGCCGAGTCACCCGCCAGATACAGGTGCTGGGCATTAATATGGTAAGTCTCGGCATGCTCGCTAATGAATTTTAGGGCCTGATTAATTTGCAGCAGCTGCTCAGGATAAATCGTTTGCGGAGCAAATTGGTATTCGACTGAAACCACGTTATAGCCTTGATCAGCAAGACGTTTAAAGTAGCCTCGAGCATGTTGTTTAGAACCGGAAATCCAGCCACCGCCATGAATCCAGACCACCGTCGGCCGGTTTCCCAACTCTGCAATATCACGGGGTTGGTAAAGATCCAGATGCAGCGCCGGATTTTGCAGATATGCAATATTGGTTTGAGCTAAAACTTCAGGAGCATGCCGATCAATAAACTTTTTTTGAACATTGGTCGAGGCATTAAATACACTGGCAATGACCTTGCTATTGCTTTGTATATTCTGGCAAGCACTACTGGATAGTGCAGCAATGAGGCATACACTTAGACTAAAAGATTTCGAATACACAATTTGCCCTATCAACTTTTCCACAAAATTGAGAAAAATCATCATATTTTGCAGCATTTTAATGACTGTTTAAACATTTAGAAATACAAGCCCAAATGTTGATTTTTAAACTCGGTTTTTGAATGTCACAGTGAATACAGTTATATTTATAATTTGTATATAATTTAATGAATTTTAAAACATTTTTTACAGAGTAAATTGATCAATTCAATACAATGTGCTATGTATAAACAATAGCTACATAATAAATGCTAAGGAATCATGCTTATGTCTTATCAAAATATTTTAGTCCCAGTTGATGGCTCAGAAATTTCTTTCTCTGCAGTTAAAAATGCAGCTCAAATTGCTAAAGCATTTTCCAGTCAGTTAACATTGATCAGCTTGGTTACTGAAGACCCATTTTCTCAAGCAGATTTTTATTATCCATCTCCAATCATGAAAGAATATTTTGTGCAGGCTTATGCCAATGCCGAAAAAGCCTTAGAAAAAGCCAAAGCAATTGCCGCTGAAAATGGTGTCATTGCAACACCTCAAATCATTAAGGGCAATATTTCAGAAGAAGGTATTCTGGAAACTGCGGAAAAATTGAAAACTGACCTGATTGTGATGGGTTCTCACGGTCGTAAAGGTTTTCAAAAATTCCTTCTGGGCAGCTTTGCTCAGGATGTTCTAAAAACCACCAAGCTTCCTGTTTTAGTGGTCAAAGAATAAGTTTTTTAATGAGCCTCTCCATAGATGAAAGGCTCATTTTATCAATTTCGGCAATTGGTAAAATGATCATCATAACTGATTATAAATCTCCATCACACTTATCCATTCAGCAATATTCATAAGGTAATTTCATGACTTATAAACATATTTTGGTTCCAGTAGATGAATCTCCTATTTCTTATGCCGCTGTTGAACAGGCTCTGGCTTTGGCCAAACCTTTAAATTGCCAGGTCACCATTACCAGTGTGATTGCGGTTGATCCTTTTGTTGGAGTTGATTTTTATAAAGTCGCACCGGCAATTACCGATTACTTTATCGAAGCTGAAAAAAATGCACAGTTGAACCTGGCAGAAATCAAGCAATCTTTCATTCGTGATGGCATTGCGGTCGATACCAAAATCGTTCGGGGTGTATCACCTGCTGAAGGTATTATGCAGGTTGCCGATGAAGTGGGTGCCGATCTGATTATTATGGGCTCACATGGTCGTACCGGATTTAAGAAATTAGTGTTGGGAAGTGTGGCCCAAGAAGTCTTGACTCAGTCTCCTATTCCAGTACTGATTATGAAAGTCTAAGCAATAAAAAAGTCCCTGTAGTACAGGGACTTTTTTATATAAGCATATCTATCATGTGCTTCTGCTGCCGCCATCCATGCACTTGATCTCAAGCTGGTAAACTGAATGGGGCGTATTTGCCAAAGAAACTGTTTTTAATCAGCATTGAAGTAACCTCAACACCCTTTATGTTTTGGAAATATGTTGATGTAAATTTTGCAGGTAAATTTCTGCTTCAAGTTTGCTGGCAAAGTTTTTTTGATAGCTTCCCGTCGCCTGAATATTATTCGGTGTATATTCAATCAGCACAGCAAAATTTCCGTCAGTCGCATTTTTTGAAACCCGAATTGCAATGATATGCTGAGAATTTAGGTAAAAACCATCTTCAATTTTAACTAACAAAACCAATCTCCAGTCTATTTAGTAAAATGACAGGCTAATGCAATCACAGTCTGTAAATGATAAAAGCTCACCTTAAGATGAGCTTTGACATGGCTATTTTAAGCCATAACAGTGATTTATTCGACACTTTTAAAGTAATTATGCAATATAAATTATGTCTTACTATTCCAGTATTCAACTAAGACAATCTAAACATAAGCAGCATTTTCAGCCCGCACAATACTTGAAATATCAACAAAAAAAGCCTTTTCTTAGTTTGCACCAAGAAAAGGCTTTTCATGATTAATGGATGCTCAGTTAGATACTCAACATACTATTCAAAGTTTCCGATACGTTTTTGGATTTCACTTGTGGCTTTAAGGCTTCCAGTGCATTTTTCACTTCTGTACATTGTGGCTCTGCCAAGGTGTACCAGCGAGAAAGCACTTGTAATAAGCGTGAACCGACAATCGGGTTTTTCTCATCCAGATATTTAGCCAGATCAATAAAGTGTTGCACACCAAAACTCCAGGTATTGACTGGATTGGCATTTAAACCGCCACTTACTGAACGAATACGGTTAGGGTTACCCAAATCATAGTCAGGATGTGAAGTTAAGTATTTGATGGTTTCTGCATTTGCTTTCGGATGCGCTGCCTGAACCATAAACCATTGATCTAACGACAAGGCTTCATCTTCAAAGCGGCTATAGAAGTCTGCTAAAGCTTCTTTGGCTTGTGGCGCATCATTCCAAACCAAGACTTTAAGTGCACCCAAACGTTCAGACATATTGCCTGTATGATACTGTTCATACGCTAAATCAAAGGCAGAGGCATCACCCTGACGTGCAATCATACCAAGCATGATATTTCTGAGGGCACGTACACCCATCGCCTGAGAGAATTCGCTCTGATTATCCGGATCTAAGTCCAGGTAAGTCTGTTTACAGAATGCACCCAAGTCACGTGCCAATGTATCCAACAAAGCATTACGCTGTTCCTGAATTTTAGCAGGTTGATAATCGGTATCAATACGGCTACCCAAATAGCCTTCAGTCGGTACATCAAACAGACGTGAAGCCAAGAGCGGATCTTTTTTAATGACTTCAGGCAAAGTATTTTTCATAGCTTGAATATAAATATCAGCATCATGCTCTTCCAGCAAAATACGTTCCAGCAGGGTTTGAGTGGCCTGCCACTGGTTAAAACCATTGGTTTCATATTGCATCAAGAAGGCCAGTTCTTCATCTGAATAGTTGAATTCAAGATTGACCGGTGCAGAGAAATTACGCAGCAATGACACCACAGGTTTTGCCATTACGCCGCTAAATTCAATGCTTGCCTCATTTTGATCAAATAAATACACGCCATCTTTTACGCCATTTTCAAACAGTGCTTCAGATTGCAAGGTATATTGCTCACCTGTTTCGGCATTAAACAATGCTAATGCAACAGGAATAGGAACCGCTTTGAGGTTAGGATATTTTGCATTCGTTTTTAAACTTTGTTTAAAGCTTAAGCGATAGGTTTGAGTTGCAGCATCATACTCGCCTGTGGCTTGCAGTTTTGGCGTGCCCGGTTGGTTATACCAGATCAGGAATACCGATAAATCCACGCCTGAACCGGCAGTGAGCGCAGCCACCCAGTCCTCAACGGTTACTGCCTGACCGTCATGACGGCGGAAATATTCGTCTGTACCTTGACGGAATTTTTCCTTACCCAGTAAGGTCGACATCATACGGTTAATTTCCGCACCTTTTTCGTACACCGTCGCCGTATAGAAGTTATTAATTTCGACAAAATGATCTGGACGTGGCGGATGCGATAATGGACCAGAATCTTCAGGGAACTGGTGGGCTTTAAGTACAGCTACATCATCAATACGTTGTACCGCTGCGGACTGTAAATCTTCCGAGAAAGACTGATCACGGAATACCGTCAAGCCTTCTTTCAGGCACAACTGGAACCAGTCACGGCAGGTAATCCGATTCCCGGTCCAATTATGGAAGTATTCATGGGCAATGACCGACTGTACTCGCATGATGGCAGCATCGGTGGTGTATTCTTCATCGGCAAGCACACAAGACGTATTGAAAATATTCAGACCTTTATTTTCCATGGCACCCATGTTAAAGGCACTGGTCGCCACAATCATGTAATTGTCCAGGTCATAGGGACGACCATAATGTTCCTCATCCCATTGCATTGAATGTTTCAGGGCTTCCATGGCAATGTGGCATTTTGGAATGTCTTTTTCTTCGGCATAAATTTCCAGCGAAACGTTCCGACCTTCAGAGGTCACATAAGAATCTTTTAGTACCGCCAAATCACCAATCACACAGGCAAACAGATAGCTTGGTTTTTTGGTCGGATCTTGCCAGATAGTATAATGACGACCTTCACCAGCCTCACCAGCTTCCATCAGGTTACCATTGGCTAACAGTACCGGAAATTTTTTATCGGCTTCGACACGGGTAGTAAATACAGACAGGACATCCGGACGGTCTGGATAGAAGGTAATTTTACGGAAACCTTCAGGCTCGTTTTGCGTTACGAATAAATCACCACTGGCCTGATACAAACCTTCAAGCTGGGTATTGCTTTCCGGATGAATGACCACTTCAGTTTCCAGAATGACCTGATCTGGTGCATTGGCAATCACCAATTGTTCTGAATCAAGCGTGTAATCTGCCTCAGTCAGCAACTTGCCGTTTAAAGTAATGGATTTTAATTCCAGATCACGGCCCAGCAGCACCAAATCGCCGGCAGTCTGGCGTTTCATCACCAGGTTTGCATTGACCTGGGTATGATCTGAATAGACTCGAATATCTAAGTTGATTGAATCCACCAAAAAAGAAGGTTTTTGATAGTCTTTTAAATAAACAGTCTGGTCTGCTTCAACCACCGGGTTTGCCGCGATATTCATATAATGTCCTAATCCTGTCGTTCTTAAGCCAAGACGTTGTTGTTGTGAAATGCTTCGATCATACGACAACTTTCGCAATCTGTCTGTGCCATTGATTTAAGTCTTATATGGGCATATTGCTGCCTGTTTTCAATTCAGATTACGCACATTGGTACAATTAATGTCCTCATTGACCACTAAAGATGCATGAGTGCAGTACATGAACCATGTCAATCTTGATATGAACCTCACTTTCCGACATATAACCATCTACGGCGGAAATGATGCTTTCCATATATGTTTGTATAAATTCAATTTTTTCAGATTGACTAAAATGACTTAACCCAAATTGACACTAACTTTCAAGATGACTACATTTTGAGCACGATTTTTGCTTGTATTCATCTGTGTAAAGCGCACTATAAAATTAAAACAAAACGAGAAGAGGTGTATTATGTATTTAAAAGACCATATTGTTCGCGTTGAAAATATCAAAACCATGCAAACGCTTGATGCTGCCGGAATTGATCACAAAGTGATTGCCATGTTTCTAAGCTGTGAAGGTATTCCAATGAAATCAGCGGATATTTGCGCAATTTTAAATAATTACGATGCTCTAGGAAGCAAAAAAGTTCCATCTAAAAAAGTTCAGGCCTTGATTAATGCAAAGCAGCTAGGCGAGGAGGATGAGTCTCTGCCTTGTCCTGCCTCTTATTAACCGAAAACTTACCTTCTGATTCAATCCCATCCTTCTGATGCCCTCTATCCTTTATTGTGGAGATGAAAGATCAGGTCTTCACCTCCACATATTTCAATGTATTGTAAAACTTAGGCTATTTTTTCAGTATCCTACTTTCTGGCCAGCTTGTGCTTAGCGAATTATTTTCCATTCAGTACTATTCCATCACGTCCTGGCAAAAGACAGGTGTATAATCTCTGCAATGATTAACCCGACTTGTGATCGACCCATTCCATGCTTCTTCAAATTCTGCAAAAACAGCTCGATGAAAGTACATCATGTCCTTTATGTCAGGCATCCATGTTCTGGATAGAGGCTGAACAGTACGATCAAGCAATGAATTTTCATGAATGCAGCCACTGTCATCATCGCCTGTTTCAAGATGGACGTGGCAACTGCCACTGTGAAACATGTCTGTCCAAGCGTAAAAAAATGCTGGCTGAAACACGGCTGCAAGAACAGCGTAAGCTGAAGTCCAAAGACAAAGATGCTGTTGAATACCGGCTGGATCAAATCAGTTTTTTAAATAAATTGTTTTTACTCAGTATTCTGGATAATCAGGTTCAGGAACATACTACGCATCATGAATATATAGACTGGGAAAACATTAAATATCATTCCCTTACACCAAATTATCTGTTCCAGAATTATTTGATCAAGCAACTGGTAAAAGAACAGATCCTGATTGCCAAGGATTTTGCATCCGAAGCCCATCATTATTACGTCAATGTCCGTTTGGACGGTTATTCGGAACCGAGTCTGTTCAGTATTACCCAGCAACTGAGAAACTGGTTCTATGAAAATTTAACCTTGGGTGTGCCTTTTAAAAATGCCGATGAAGTCAAAAATACGCTTTATCTGGTGCTGTATCAGGAAATTATTCAGTTCGCCCAGTTTTATTGTCGGACTTGGGGCATTCAAATTGCAGGGAACAACAGCTTTCAGACCTTCTGCTATCGCCTGATGGATTCTCTGGCAGTAGGTCAAATCTACTATTTAGTACAAACTGCTTTAGAATATTTGCATCAGCAAAAAGTACTACAAGCACGCAATGAAAACTTCATTAACACCAATTTGTTAAAGAAAACCTTACAACAATATCGTGAACGTTCCGTAACTGAAAAATGGGAAACCTCCACCCTGCCTCGTCCACACAACATTCCTTTTAGCAAGATGAGCGAAATCCTGTTGTTCCGCTTTCTGGGCTATGATGAAAGTATTTTTTTCCAGCCCATCTGGAAGTTATGGAAAAAAATTGAACCGCGATTAAGTTTTTATTCACAAAAACGCTGTATGTATTGTGGTTCTAATGAACTTACTGTCGATTATGATGCTGAAAATTATGTGACACTCTGCTGTCGAACCTGTAAGCATCAAGACCACTATTTTACCCAATAGAATTTCACCCACTAGATGGTGATTGATATGTCCAGTTTCTCCGACTCTACCCTGTACAATTCAAGGAATAATCCCATGAATCAAACGTCAACATTGGTCGAGCAGATTGTTGAAGCATGGACACAACTGCAAAGCCGGCAGCCTTTGGTGCAATGTATTACTAACAGTGTTGCAGCAAATTATGCAGCCAATGTATTGCTGGCCGCAGGTGCCTCTCCGGCTATGATTGACAATCCATTTGAAGCGGAAAGTTTTACTACGATTGCCGCTGCACTCAGTATTAATCTGGGTACACCCACCCATGAACAGATGCAGGCCATGCAAATTTCTGCACAAACAGCACAGCATACCCATACCCCATGGGTGCTCGACCCAGTAGGTTATGGACCTATTCTAAAATGGCGTTCGGATATGGTAGATAAATTACTGCAATATCATCCCACGGTCATTCGAGGTAATGCTTCAGAAATCAGTACGCTTGCAGGCAACCAGGTAGAATCCAAAGGCGTGGATAGCACTTTGGATAGTGCCGATGTCTATCATCAGGCTAAAGTACTGTTAGCCCATGCTGACTGTATTGCCATTTCTGGTGAATCCGATTTTATTTTGACTAAAGAGCTAGATGTCGTAATTCAGGTCAATGGCGGTTCTTATTTACAGCCCAAAGTCACTGCGACAGGTTGTGCACTGGGTGCATTAATCGCAGCTTATTGCGCTGTTACATCACCAACTATTGCGACGATTGCAGCCCATACCCATTTTGCCATTGCAGGAAAACTGGCCTTCGATCAAGCTCAAACGGTCGGACGTTTTAATGTGGCCTTTATGGATCAAATTCAAAGTTTAAATCCGGATTTAATCCAGCAATATGCGGATCTTAAAATTCTTAGCCTTTAAGTTTAGTCTACATTCCGGTTACTAAGGTTGACCTGGTTCAGATTGTAATGACCGGGTCTGGGCTTATATTCATGCCAGTATCGGTATAAAAAAGTGAATGACGACGGAAATTTAATAGATTTTTCGACCTGTAAATAAATTAAATACCGTTTCCAAAATCGTTGGCAAATCCAATTTGCAGATACAGAGCAAGCCCATGCCATCAAAATAGTCCGGCACATGCTGCATAAAAAAATTGCTATGCGGTGTTGCCTTATTTCTAAGACGTTGAATGTGCTCAGGTGTAGTGCGAGGCATCACATAGGGATAGACAAAAATATCTTCGCGACGTTTATGCACTTCAGATTTACGCTGCTGAATCATCTGTAGAACTTTTAAATATTGTTGGGGAATTTCTTTGCATCTACGTGGAAAGAAATTCTGTGAGCGAGACGCAAAATAAGTATAAATTTTAGGCTGTATGATGGTCGGTACAAACCATAATGGAATGGAGGGATGTCGAATTCGCTGATTGATTGCCACTCGGATTGCGGTTTTAAGTGTTCTGTTACCTTTACGATAAGCGGGTAAAATACTCGCCCGGTAACTCACCACAAAGATAGGCTGTCCCTCTAGAGAAAGCTTAAGCACAGGAATAATATTTTGTCCGACCAGTGTGTCCTTATGGTAATAATGAACGACCAGAACTGAAACAGCATCCTGATCATAGACAAAATTATAAATTTCTTCTTCGCAAGAATCCGGAAAAATGTGCTGATCAAACTCACAGACCAGTTTAAAAAAACGATGCTTTTCTTCAGATGCAAGTTTTGCAAAATCGAAAATCGTTTCTGTAATACGCATCAAATTGATCCAATTTTTTGATATATTAATTATTCCTGATTCCAATCTACTTAAATATCACTAGAAATAGGGATTTAAACTCAATTCATCCATTTTTTATCTTGTTGCAGTATTTCAGGAAATTTTTTGTATAAAAATACGGCAAAGCACAATAAAAAAGCCCAACAGATCGAGTCTATTAGGCTTTTTCAATAGGGAAAAAGAGGGATTAAAAGATATAAATCTCGAGTTTAAATCCTGAATCACCTTCTTTACCAAACTCTACCCAAGCATATTCTCTAAGGATAGGTAATGAGTACGGACTTAATCCGGTTATCTTCCAGTTCAGTCACTTCAAAGTGAATACCGTGATATTCCAGTTGCGCCCCAAGACTGACTTTGCCATGAGTTTTCTCTAAAATCAGACCGGCAAGACTGATATAACCAGCCTCGTCTTCAACTAAATCCAGCATGCCCAGCTCCAGTTCAAGCTGATACACATCAAGCATACCAGAGGCTTTCCAAGTATGATCATCAATTTTTACCAAGTCGAGCTGCTCATCAGCATCCGGGAATTCACCTGCAATCGCCTCAAATACATCCAGAGGAGAAATCAAACCTTGCACATTTCCAAACTCGTCACTCACCAATACCAATGAACCTTTCGAGCTACGCAAGGTATTAATGGCATCAATCACTTTCATTTTTTCAAAAATATAAATCGGACGATGGCGTTTGATTAAAGCCCTGAGCTGTTCTGGCTCTTCAATGACATCAAGGAGTTCTTTGGCACGAACCACACTCAATACTTTATCCAGGCTACCACGACAAACTGGAAACAAGCTATGCGGTACAGCAAGTACCTGTTCACGAATCTGTTCAGCACTGTCATCCAAATTCACCCAGGAAATCTGGCTGCGCGGAGTCATGATCGAAGCAACTGACCTTTCTGCCAGGGTTAATACCCCACCAATCATATAACGCTCTTCATCAGCAAATGCTTCTTGCGCTTCAAAGTGCTGAGCACTGTTAGTGACCGTTTCCATTTTGCCGCCCATCATTTTCAAGATGGAATCTGCAGTACGGTGACGTAATGGAATTTTAGATTCATGTTTGGCTACATTACGTTGACCAAACTGGTTAAATGCTTCAATTGCAATGGCAACACCAATACCTGAATAAATATAACCTTTCGGAATATGGAAACCAAAACCTTCTGCAATTAGGCTAATACCAATCAGCAACAAGAAACTTAAGCACAGAATCACGACAGTCGGATGTCTGTTTACAAAAGTAGTTAACGATTTAGAAGCCAGCAACATCACAGCCATGGCAACAATCATGGCCACCATCATCACATAGATGTTGTCGACCATGCCGATTGCGGTAATCACCGAATCTAGAGAGAATACCGCATCTAGCACTACAATTTGTGTAACAACTGCGGTAAAACTTGCATAAACAATATTGGTGGTAACTTTAACTTCAGGCTTGCCCTCAATTTTTTCATGCAGTTCAGTCACAGCTTTATAGACCAGGAATAAACCACCGAATAAAAGAATAAGATCTCGCCCTGAGAATGTCCAATCAAAGACGGTAATAAGCGGTTTGGTCAAAGTGACTAACCAAGAGATAGCAAACAATAAGCCCAAGCGCATGAATAAAGCGAGGGAAAGACCTACTACACGTGCTTTATCACGTTGTTCTGGAGGAAGTTTTTCGGCCAAAATGGCAATAAATACTAGGTTATCAATACCTAAAACAATTTCTAAAACAATAAGGGTAAGCAAACCAACCCAAATTCCCGGATCTAATAAAAACTCCATTAGTTTATATCTCCGTTTTCAAGAATTTGGTTAAAAAAAATTTAAACCGGCACGGCGACGGATCCATATAAGTGACCTTTTCAACAATAGATAAATTTATTATGCACAATCTATTAAATTTGTAATCAAATTTTTGTATTTTGAACAGTTTCATCTTAGCCTGCCATGCAATTTAGCTTACTTTTGACGCTTTTATTTCGACCTCATCCGATTTTTAGATTAAGAAAATTAAGATTGATCCTTCAATGAATAAATTATTCAAAAAATATTATTAAACAATTATTTATTTAAAGACTTATTTAGAGGATTTACTTGCATACATAGGATTGACTTATTGTATGTACAATCCCAATGTCGAAAATATTTTATTAACAAGACCCGTTCCCCAGCCTTTTTCATTCGAATCAAGGATGATCAAAATTATTGAATTGAATAAATGATAGCTAAACTTAAGATAGGCAAGCTTCTAATTCTATTATTAAAATTTACAGGATGATGTGCAATACCTCATAAATAAGATCATGTTCAGGCATACTGCCCAAAAGTTTGAAATGCTTAAGCCTGCCACTTTACAATACAATATCCCCAGAACAACGTTATCTTCAGAACTTATCAAAATCCTGAAATCTAAGTACACGTATTGAATTTCGTTCAAAATATTGTCGGATTTCATCAAGACCAAGACAGCTCTACCCTGTCTTTTCTAATCCTTATGCTCAAATTTTAATTCTTTTGTAAGGAAATTTATAAATATAAGTTTCCTTATTGCAATATAAAAAACTTGAGATATATTAATAACAATAAAAATAATGTGCGTTGTTAGGCAAAATTGGATTTAAATAAGACGCTTTTCAACAAATTAAATACAACAATCTTAGGGAGGCTTTTCTCCATGACTAAAAAGTACAGTAAATTTTTACCTTCTATTGCAGAAGATTTCTCTCTGGAAAATTTTCCTTATTATTGGGTCACTCAAGTGCATGCCCAATATATACAAAATGTAGATCACGCTTTGAAAAAATACGGACTGGACAATTCACGTCGCCGTATTTTACTGTCACTAAAATCCAAACCTCATGCCAGCGTATCAGATCTCTCAGAAATGGTCATTTCCAAAATGTCGACCACCACCAAAATCGTCTATCGCTTAAAAGATGAAGGACTGGTTGAAACCTATTCATGTGAAGATGATGCCCGTATTACACGAGTTGTCTTAACCGAGAAAGGACAACAAATGGCACATAAGATTAATGACCTGACCAATGTGGTTTTGGAACAATCTTTTGAAGGTCTGACTCCCCTACAAATTGAAAAAATGATGGAAAGTTTAAAATATATTTTTAAAAATTTAGCCCATTAAGTCGGGTTAAATTCGAAAGTAAACAAATGATTTTTAAGTTTTACTTTACAATATTTTAAAAGATATCGTTTTCACTTTAAATTTATTAAAAATAAGTTACAATAATAAAATACAATTACAACAATTATTATTGGGAAGAGTATAGATGACAAAAAAATACAGTAAGTTTTTACCATCTACAGATAATTTTGAGCTGGAAAATTTTCCATATTACTGGGTAAGTCAAGTGCATGCTCAATACGTACAAAATGTTGACCATGCACTGAAAAAATATGGTTTAGACAATTCACGTCGCCGTATCTTGCTCGCTTTAAAATCCAAACCTCGTGCCAGCGTGTCAGATCTATCAGAAATGGTGGTGTCTAAAATGTCAACTACCACCAAAATTGTCTATCGTTTAAAAGATGAAGGACTGGTTGAAACCTATTCATGTGAAGATGATGCCCGGATTACCCGAGTTATCTTAACCGAGAAAGGACAACAAATGGCTCAGAAAATTAATGACCTGACCAATGTGGTTTTGGAACAATCATTCGATGGTTTAACCCCTTTACAAATTGAAAAAATGATGGAAAGCCTGCAACATATTTTTAAAAATTTATCACGATAATGTAATAAAGCTGTAAATTTAAAATTTCGGTTTAATACTGAATTTTTCTTTTGGACTTTACAGATAATATACAATTCATGCATTTTTTACATTTTCTAAAAAATGTTGAAGCAATAAATTATAAATAAAAAATTAATGGGGAGAAAATAAACAATGCCCAAGAAATATAGTAGATTTTTACTTCTATCTGGTGAAAATTTTGATTTAGGAGACTTCCCTTACTACTGGATTACTCAGGTTCATGCACAAAGTGTAAAAAAACTAGATCACGCTTTGAAAAAATATGGTCTGGACAATTCACGTCGCCGTATTTTACTGTCACTAAAATCCAAACCTCATGCCAGCGTGTCAATCTATCCGAAATGGTCATTTCGAAAATGTCGACCACCACAAAAATCGTCTATCGTTTAAAAGATGAAGGACTGGTTGAAACCTATTCATGTGAAGATGATGCCCGTATTACCCGAGTTGTCTTAACCGAGAAAGGACAACGAATGACCCTGAAGATTAAAGATCTGAGCAATATAGTTCTCAAACAATCTTACCAGGGCCTAACTCCATTACAAATTGAAAAAATGATGGAAAGCTTGCAACATATTTTTAAAAATTTATCGTAATCATCTTAGCTTAATCGAAAAAATTAAGTTGGGGACTAATTTTTTCGATTTTTGCCTTTGGAACATGTAAACATTCAAAATCTACCTCCGGAAACCCTTCTACGAAAGAACGAATATCTGATGAATTAAAACTTAGCCATTCCTCTAAACGCTCGTGAGGAATAATAATCACTGAGCGTTTTACATTTCCAGGTTCATGAAAATCTTTCATCATAGGGTGATTTATGGCATCCATCGTAAGCATGGTTGCTGAACGAATAATTTCATCTCCAATTCGGCAAATTTCATAGAGCGCTGCAATATAAAAAGCATGGCCGTCCTTTCGGCGTACCCCCCAACGTTGAGGCTTATTCTCAATATATTTTGACTCATAAAACTCACTCACCGGCATCACGCCAAATTTGCATTTTGAAGCAGCATTTATAAATGTCGGTTTTTGTAGCAAAGTTTCATTTCGAGCATTATAGGTTTTTAGGGCAATAGTTTTATCTTCAGCCCATTTAGGTACCATCCCAAAATTAACCTTGCGCCACTCCAAACCTTGCGCTGATTTGAACAGCAAGGGCAACTCATAATTTGGATAGACCTCATCCGGATATTCAAAAGGAATATCCGGAAGATTCAACTCATGAAGCTGCTTTAAAGTAAGCGGTTTAAAATTAGCGCACATACAATAAGATTTAAATTAAAACTTATTCCATTATAACTTTAATCACATCATTTCTACTTCACATGACTATTCGGAAGCGTTAACCAATGTGTACGGCTGAACTCATCCAATATCCACTGTCCATTAAAGCGCCCCAAGCCTGAATTTCGCTCTCCGCCAAAGGGTGCATTCGGCTGATCTGCCACGGTTATGGAATTGATATGTGTCATACCTGCATCAATCTGCATTGCAAAACGAGTTCCGCGCTCGAGATCGGTGGTACATACTGCGCTGGATAGCCCATAGGCTGTGTTATTAGCCAAACGCAAAGCATCGGCTTCATCTTGAGCCTTAATGATTGGTAAGACTGGCCCAAAACTTTCTTCTTTCGCTAAACTAGATTCAGGATTGACATCAATAAAAATATGCGGTGGCACCACATTATCTTGAATATCGCCTCTCACGATAAGTTTAGTCCCCTCTTTCAGTGCCTGAGCAATAATGTGTTTTATTTTTTCAACTTGTGTCCCATTAATAATCGGACCAATGAGAGTATCCTCTTGCTCAGGGTCACCGTAGACAATGTTTTTAGTGCGAATGACCAGTTTTTCAACAAAAGTATCATAAACTTTAGCATCGACAATCACCCGATTGGTACTCATGCAAATTTGTCCCTGATGCAAAAAACGTCCCACCACAGCGAGTTCCACTGCCAGATCCAGATCAGCATCATCCAGCACCACTAAAGGCGCATTACCGCCCAGTTCCAGCGCCATTCGCTTCAGATGGCTACCACCAACTGCCAATTGCCCGACACGTTTTCCAACTAAGGTTGAACCTGTAAATGAAATCATTTTAGGGGTATCGTGCTCAACAAAGTAATCCCCTATTTCACCACCTAAACCGGCAACCACACTGAATACCCCCTCAGGGAGACCCGCTTCTTCAAAAATTTTGGCAAGTAGCATTCCTCCTGTAATAGGTGTATCACTTGCAGGCTTTAACACCACACAATTTCCAATCGCTAGGGCTGTGACTACAGAACGCATACTAAGATGAAATGGAAAGTTCCAAGGACTAATTACTGCAATCACGCCGAGCGCTTTTCGTACAACATGGCTTTTGCGAGTAGGGTCTATAGATTGCAATTTCTGGATTTCCATTCTTTCAGGAAATGTGATGGCCTCATTGATAATACCCAATACAGCGTCTACTTCAATATTGGCTTTAAAATGTGTGCTGCCAGACTCCTGAATGAGCCAGTCAATGATTTCTTCGCGTCTATTTTTGACCACATCCAAAACTCAGAGGATAATGCTTTTACGCTCGGATGGAAGCGTTTGCGACCAGGTAGTAAAACTACGCTCTGCAGCCGAATAAGCACTATCCACATCGACAAGGCTGGCAGCCTGCAATTTTAAAATAAGTTCTTGAGTATAAGGATTGAGATTATTAAGCGTATGGGTTGACGTTCCTTTTAGCCAGTGCCCTGCTATAAATTGTTCATCATTAAATTGATAAGCTTGCATCATCAAATCCTTTAGTTATTTTGCTTTGAAGATTAATGTATAACTGAATGTATTAAAGTGCCAGAATAAAAGGATTTTTGTTACTTTTAGACAATAAAAAAGCCTCCGAAGAGGCTTTTTTATATGGTAGCTTGATTACGCAGGATTAATCACCTGTGTAACCTTTTAATTTCAAACGGTATGCATGAAGTAGCGGTTCAGTATAACCAGAAGGTTGTTCAGCACCTTTAAAGACTAAGTCATATGCAGCTTTGTAAGCACAGCCATCAAAACCTGGTGCCATTGGTGTATAAGCTGGATCATTTGCGTTTTGCTCATCAACCACTTTAGCCATACGTTGCATCACTTCTTCCACTTGCTCTTTGCTTACAATACCGTGACGCAACCAGTTTGCCACGTGTTGAGAAGAAATACGTAAGGTTGCACGGTCTTCCATCAAGCCAACATCGTTGATGTCTGGCACTTTAGAACAACCTACACCCAGATCAACCCAACGAACTACATAACCCAAAATACCTTGAAGGTTATTTTCAAGCTCTTTAGTTTTCTCTTCAGCAGTCCAGTTAGTATCTGTCGCTAAAGGCGGAGTTAACAAGTCATCTAATGATAACGGCTGAGTATTCAACAATTCTTTTTGACGCTCAGACACGTTGCATTGATGGTAATGGATCGCGTGAATCACAGCGCCAGATGGAGACGGAACCCATGCACAGCTTGCGCCAGCTTCTGGATGCTCAATCTTGGTTTTGTACATGTCTGCAAGCATATCTGGTTTTGGCCACATACCTTTACCGATTTGTGCCTTACCACGTAAACCTGCTTGAAGACCGATCATCACGTTACGGTTTTCATAAGCCGGGAACCAGATTTGTGACTTCACTTCACCTTTACGAACAAATGGACCTGCTTCCATAAACGTATGGATTTCATCGCCTGTACGGTCCATGAAACCGGTGTTAATGAAGATGGTACGGTCTTTCGCCTGAGCGATAGAGTTTTTCAGGTTCACAGATGTACGACGTTCTTCATCCATGATGCCAATTTTTAAAGTTTTCGCAGGTAAACCAAGTGCCTGTTCAGCACGTTCAAATAACTCAACTGCAAATGCAACTTCTTCTGGACCATGCATTTTTGGCTTCACGATATACATAGAACCTTTACGCGAGTTCTTGATCGTGTTTTCGCCTTTAATGTCAGCAAAAGTCAATAACGGCGTGATTAACGCATCCATGATACCTTCGTAGATTTCTTGACCATCTACCAAAATCGCAGGGTTTGTCATCAAGTGACCCACGTTACGAAGCAACATCAATGAACGGCCATGAAGCGTCGTTTCACCACCAATCAGGTTTTTATGAGTACGGTCCTGGTTCAATGTACGAGTCACGGTTTTACCGTTTTTCTCGATTGATTCAGAAAGTGTACCGCGCATCAAGCCCAACCAGTTACGGTAGCCTTCAACTTTCTCTTCAGCGTCTACAGCTGCGATAGAGTCTTCCAAGTCTTGAATAGTGGTTACAGCAGCTTCCAGTACAAGATCTTTTACGCCAGCAGCGTCAGTTTGACCAATCGGGCTGGTTGCATCAATTTCAATAATAACGTGTAAGCCATTGTTTAGAAGTACGATTTCAGTTGGTGCTGCTTCATCACCATTGAAACCTACAAATTGCCCTTCTTTTGCTAAAGTCGTTGTTGAACCATCTTTTAGCATCACAACTAATTTTTTGCCTTCAACCGCATATTTGGTTGCATCTGCATGCGAACCATTTGCCAGAGGGAAGGTTTCATTTAAGAAGTTTTTAGCAAATTCGATAACTTTTGCGCCACGAACCGGGTTATAGCCCTTACCTTTTTCCGCGCCACCTTCTTCAGAGATTACGTCGAAACCGTAAAGCGCATCGTATAGAGAACCCCAACGTGCGTTTGCCGCATTCAAGCAGTAACGTGCATTACGCACAGGTACTACCAATTGCGCACCAGCCAATAATGCGATTTCTTCATCTACATTTTCTGTGCTGATTTGGAAATCTTCTACTTCTGGTAATAAGTAGCCAATTTCAGTAAGGAAAGCTTTGTAAGCTTCGAGTTCAAATTTGTTGTTGCGGTGCCATTCATCAATTTTAGCTTGAAGGTCATCACGCTTAGCCAATAGTGCTTTGTTCTTTGGACTAAGATCGACAACGACTTGTTCAAAGTTTTTCCAGTATGTTTCACTGTCCAAACCAGAACCTGGTAATGCTTCATTTTCGATGAAATCGTAAAGTTCTTTAGCAATCGCTAACTTGCCTTTTTGAATACGTGCAGTCATTGTCTTTCCTGATATTGCTACTTTTTATAACAAGAGATTCTAGTATACCGATTTATACCTAGCTGAATAGTATTATCACATTCCTAAATAATGATCATTTTCTAATAAATGAATGTAAACATCACTCAATAAAATAAAGATCACAAATGCAACATTATTATCTGCCTGAATACCTTTTTATAGTCTATAAAGTTTTTAAAATGTCGAAATTAGACTTAAGTGCAGAATTTTGTTTTAAAACCAACCAAAAACGCTATTTCTATCACTGTCGAGCAAAGATTAAGCCACGAATAGAACAAAATGTCGATAAAACACTCAAACAATTTATGTAAAAAAAAGCGCCTGTTTAGGCGCTTGATCTTTAGCTGGCTTCTGAGGCCGACCCCTGTATTTGTCTATGTTCAGAGTTCAGATAATCGTCAGACTGCATTTCCAGTAAACGTGAACGCGTACGTTCAATTTCAAAGGCCAGTTTTTCACCTTGATAAATGTCAATAATACTGTCTTCCGACGTCAGCAATAGTTTGACCCCACGATCGTAAAACTCATCGACCAGATAGATAAAACGGCGTGTACCTTCCGATAGATAATCGGTCAAATGCGGCACATTACTGACCAGTACAGTATTATAGATATTGGCGATTTCAATAAAGTCAGCCGGACTGCGCGGTTTTAAACACAGCTCTGAATATTCACACCACAACACATCTTCAGTATGACCAATGGTTTCAACAATACGGTTATTGATGATAATCGGTTCTTGGGATTGAGTTTGAGTCTGGGTTAAAGCAGTAAAGCGCTGCGCAATCCAGAGTTTATGCTCATGTGTTAATGGATGTTTAAATAATTGTGCCTGTTTCAGCACACGTAAACGATAATCCACACCGGCATCCACATTGAGAACTACACAATATTTTTTCACCATTTCAATAGTGGGGATAAAACGGTCACGATGGATTCCATTTTTATATAAACCATCGGGTGCAATATTTGAAGTCGCCACCAAGGTAATGCCACGGGTAAACAGTTTCTGGAATAACTCGCTCAGAATCATGGCATCTGTGACATTGGAAACAAAAAATTCATCAAAACAGATGACCACTGCCTGCTGGTAAATCTGGTCTGCAACCTGATCCAGCGGATTTCGCTGCCCTGATAATTTATTCAGCTCACGATGTACATGTTGCATGAAATGATGAAAATGCATGCGCGTTTTACGGCGAAACGGAATCGACTCAAAAAACTGGTCCATTAACCAGGTTTTACCTCGCCCCACACCACCCCACATATATACACCTCGTGGTGAGGTTTGACGACGAAAACGGCGAAACGCTTTTTTTGAAGCTTTGAAACGCTGAATCAACTCTTGCCAAACGCGATCCAGCTCATGTACAGCTTGCGCCTGTGCCTCATCCGGCATGAACTGACCAGACGCGATGGCCTGTGCATAGCGCTCCGCAGGTGATAAGGGAATAAAGGCTGTACTGTGCTTAGAATTTAAATCTGACATAGGATTGAATACTATTTTAGGCTATTGAAAGTATAGCGAAGGTTGAGGTGAAATATATAACACTTTGGCATTAATATACTTAGGCTATTTACAAAACTACTTAAAGTACTGGCGTGGACTTTGTCCAAACCAGCGTTTAAAGGCATGATTGAAAGCTGCAGGCTCTGAATAACCCAGCAACTCTGCAATCATTTCAATGGAATATTCTTTATATTCCATCAATCTTAATGCCTTGTCTTTAATCAATTGTTCACGTATCTGTTTATAACTGCTTTGTAACTGTTGCAGTTGATGCCGCAACGTACGTTCTGGAATTTGCAGCGCTTGTGCCGTCTCTGCCATGCTAGGCATTACACCTGCTTGCAGCTCCAGATAATCTTGCACACGCTGCACCAGGGAGGGTACAGATTTATTCATCTTTAAACGCTCCAACTCAGCAATACATTTGCTCTCATAAAGATTAAAGGTCATTTTATCTGCTGAAGGAATTTGTACATTTAACACGGCATCATCAAACCAGAATGCCGCCGACTCAGCAGCAAACTGTAATTCAGTACCATAGTAATCCTGATAGACATCTAGATCCTGCTGATTTTCAGGCAGCACAAACGGTAGTTCAATCTGCATTCGGGGAATACTTAAGCCCATCATGTTATACAGATCTTGAATAAATTTATAAGTTCCCGATATTTCACATTGTGCTCGCAACAGTCCGAGGTCACTGTTTAAATCTTCAGGTACATAGCACAAAGCCACCTTTTGAGCTTTATATTTTAAACTCAACACACCTGTTAAATGAGTTAATGCCTGATAGCGAATCCCCTGCTCTAAAGCAGTACGGATATTTTCACTGGTAACCAATAACATCAGTAAAGGACCATAACCCGCAAGTGCATAATGCTGCCCAATAAACAGACCTTTTTCTGGTGCCACATCCTGCCCAATAACTTTAAGCACATCCCATTCCAGACCTGGATGAATAATTGAGCTAGGATCCAATGCATCCGCACGCAGTCCAATACTTTGAAGTTTTGGATCAACAGCAATCCCAGCTTTACGCATGCCTTGAATTAAATACATCAAGCCGAGAATGGAACGTTTCATAGCAGGATCACATCAAAATAACTTCTTAATTTTTACTATAATTTTTCATGCTTGCAAATTGCCGAAACTATCAATTTTTCTGTCATGGCTATCATGTCGGTTATCTCACCCTTGCTATAAGATACAAAAATAATAGAAGCAATAAGGCCAATAAAAAATGCACAATCAAACACTGCAGCAATCTATGCCAACACAAACAAAAATCGCTATCATTGGTGCAGGCTTTGGCGGTTTGGCGATGGCTATACGTCTACTACAAAGCAATATGCATGATTTTGTGATCCTGGAAAAAGCCAGTGATGTAGGGGGAACCTGGCGCGAAAACCAATATCCCGGTGCAACCTGCGATGTCCAGTCCCATATGTATTCCCTTTCTTTTGCCCCCAAAAGCGACTGGTCAAAACGCTATGCTGAAGCACCCGAAATCTTTAAATATATACAAGATTTAGTCACTGGCTTTAACCTGGAAAAATATTGCCAATTTAATCGTGAAGTTCTGGCTGCCCAATACAATGAACAAAGTTGTGACTGGAAACTCATCCTCAATAATGAACAAACTTTAATTGCTCAATTTGTGGTTTTTGCATCCGGCCCTTTACATGTACCCCATATCCCTCATATCAAGGGCATTGAAAAGTTTCAGGGTAAAGTTTTTCATTCCTCACAATGGGATCACCAATATGACTTGACAGACAAAAATGTTGCTTCAATTGGGACAGGTGGGAGTGCAATTCAATACATTCCAGAAATTGCAGCTAAAGTTAAGCAACTCTATGTGTTCCAGCGTACTGCGGCTTGGGTCATTCCTAGAGATGAACGCCGCTATTGGAATGTTGAAAAGAAATTATTTAAAAAACTAGACTGGTTTAGGAAACTGCACCGGGCACGCTTATATTGGTCCAATGAATCTCGCGTGGTTCCCATTGTTCAACCTGCAGTGATGAAATACACCCAAAAACTGGCAGAAGCTTTTATCAAGTTTCAGGTCAAAGACAAAAATCTGGTGCAAAAACTGACACCTGATTACATCATGGGATGCAAACGTATTTTGGTATCCAATAAGTACTATCCCACTTTTAACCGAAGCAATGTTGAACTGGTGACCGAGGCTATTCAGGAATTTACTGAAAACAGCATCATTACCAAAGATGGCAAAGAACGTAAGATTGATTGCTTAATTTATGGAACCGGTTTTATTACCGATCCACGCATCTATCTAAAATCATTTCAATGTAGTGGTGAACACGGACAAGATTTGCGCGGTGCCTGGCAGGAGGGTGCAGAAAGCTTCTATGGGATGTGTACCAAAGGCTTTCCCAATTTATTTCAGTTGCTGGGACCTAATACGGTTTTGGCACACAACTCCGTGATTTTTATGATTGAATCTCAGGTGAACTATATTCTACAAATGATTGAACTGGTTAAAAACACGCAAAGTCATGCCATTGTGGTTAAAGATCAGGTACAAGACCGATTCAACCAGCGTGTACAAAAATTGCTTGATGGCACAGTCTGGCAATCTGGCTGTGTGAGCTGGTACCAGCAAGATAGCGGCAAGAACTTTGCCCTGTGGCCTACTTATACCTGGAAATACTGGCTACAGACAAAAAAGCTTAATCCTGCTGACTTCCGTCTGCTAAATAAAACAGCTGGAAGTCGTGCAGCCTAAATATTTAACGGTCATAATAAACAGGTATTTATTAGCTGCTTAATTCTTTATGCAATCCTTTTGGTTGATTTTCCAGTTACTGCTTTGTTTAGTGCTCGGATTTGTTTTGGCAAGACGCTTACCTCACTGGCTTGTGCATCTTGCTTTTAAGATTCTGCCCTATTTTACCTATATTCTGCTGATTGCTATTGCCATTGAGTTTAGGCAAACATTGCATACGGTTGCTCAGCCTTGGCAAATCCTGAATCAGGCCGCTGTTTTAGCCATACTCACCAGTCTCGGCGCATTCCTCTGCTGTTATGTGTTATTCAGGCTTTTGGGTTATCAACCGAGTCACGGCAAAGTGTCTATGAGCCTTGTGAGCAAATCCCTGATCAACATCAGTTATGCTTTTATTGCCTTGGCATTAGGCTATGTACTTTCTGAATCTAAAGCCCACATGGGCTACACATTGCATATAAGTACCTGGAACCTATTGCTGGCGTTCATGTTCATGATTGGCTTGGATCTTGCCTATTCACCCTTAGACCGATCTTGGTTGAATTGGAAAATTTTACTGGTGCCATTGGGCTGTATAGTCGGTTCACTACTGGGTGCTTTCGTTACAACTACACTGATTCAAGACATTAGTTTAAAAGATCTCATCATGCTGTCCCAAGGTTATGGCTTTTATTCCATGACCGGTATTGTGGTCACAGAACTCAAAAATGCCCATCTTGGCAGTATTGCACTGATGAATGACTTGTTTCGAGAAATTCTGGCAATTGTGTTTATGTATATTATCGGTTGGCGTTATCCACGCTCTGCAATTTCTTCAGCAGGAGCAACAGCAATGGATGTCACTTTGCCGATGGTAAAACAGGCATGTGGCAATGATTTCATTCCACACGCCATGGTCAGTGGCTTTATTCTTTCTATACTAGCGCCCATATTGGTGAGTGTGCTGGCAGCAGTTTAATTTTTATATTTATCCCTCTCTTACCTCCTCTCCCAGAAGGAGAACTTGTCCATTTTTACAATAATGAGACGTTCTCTCTCCCTTTGGGAGATGAGGAACACTGCTCCGCAAGGGAGAGGGTGTAAAGTTACAAGGTCGCCAAAATATCTTTTAGCATTTGACGCGGATTGTCCGACTTAGTAATTGGTCGTCCAATCACCAAATGTGTAGAACCATCCAGCATGGCTTGCTTAGGTGTGACAATACGTTTTTGGTCATCTGCCGCAGCACCCGCCGGACGAATGCCCGGAGTGACTAAAGCAAAGCCCTGGCCTAAAGTTTCACGCAGCATTTTGGCTTCCTGAGCAGAACAAACCACCCCATCCAGACCACTTTCCTGAGTGAGTTTTGCAAGACGTTGCACTTGTTCAAATGGTTCAACATCTAAACCAATATCTTTTAAATCTTCACGGCCCATTGAAGTCAACACAGTCACTGCAATCAGCTGCGTATTATAGTTACCCGCTTTTAAGCGCTCTACACAGGTTTCCATCATCTTACGGCCACCTGATGCATGCACATTCACCATCCAAACACCTAGGTCTGCTGCTGCACATACGGCTTGAGCCGTAGTATTGGGAATATCATGAAACTTCAAGTCCAGGAAAACTTCAAAACCCTTGTCATGTAATGCCTTTACCACATTTGGGCCTTCATGAGTAAATAGCTCTTTACCAACTTTCACCCGACATAATGCAGGGTCTAACTGCTCTGCAATCGTTAATGCGTCATATTGGCTTTTAGCATCCAGTGCAACAATGATACTCAAGAGACTTACCTTCGCTCAGACAAAAAAGAAAGCTTATTATAAAAGGTATTCCAAGGTTTAACAAAGTGATAAAAAATTAGTTCATTGACGTTATTGCTTTAAATTTTCCTTATAAGGTTAGCTTGTAAAAATAAAAAACACCCTGAAGCATTTACTTTAGGGTGTCCCAAAATTTATTCAATGTTTCGGTTTCAAGCTGGCTGGCTAAAACCCAAACATTATCACTAACACACAGCACTACAAGGGATTAGACGAACGATCATTCGAATGAATGTCTAAAACTGTTTTTTCATGTCTGCTATGAGCTGCTGCCTCAGCTGCTGCCAGTTGTGCCGCCTGTATTTGTTCTTTTCGAAGATGTTCGATGTCTTTACGTAGTCGCTTAATTTCCCAATTATTTTGAAATACCCGGAAAATTTGTACCCCTAACAACAAACCCAATGCCACACCTAATGCCAAGGTTAATAACAGCAATAAACCTAAACGCATTGCCGGTACCTGTGTAAACAATAGGTCAACTGAAAGTTCAGTACCATTTTGCAGCACAAGAGCCAATGAATAGCCAAAAAGTACAATGAGCAATGCGACTAAAATGTAACGCATAAACACCCCATAAATTTTTTATTACTGTACCGATTCGTTTACTGCATCACGCAATGCTTTGCCAGGTTTAAAATGCGGAACTGCTTTCGCAGCTACTTCAACAGATCGACCTGTTTTAGGATTACGCCCCAAACGTGGATCACGGTGATGCAAAGCAAAACTGCCAAAACCCCGGATTTCAATACGATTATCAGATGATAATGCGGCTATCATTTGATCAATCATAATCTTAACAGCTTCTTCAACCAAAGGTTCTGCCAAGTGTGGATTTTTTAGGGAAATTCGCTCTATTAAGTCAGACTTATTCAGTGCTTCAGTAGTCATCTGCGACCTCTTTAATTATCAAGCTACTTTGTAGATGAAACGATAATAACCTGTTTAAATACAAAACGGTAGCGTAATAAGTTAATACTACGCTACCGTTTACAGTATTTGTGTAAAAAGTATTAGTTAATTTACATTAACAATACATTTTAACATCTACTTAGTTACCCATTTGAGCTTTGATCAAATCACCAATAGTCTTAGGACCATTGTCTTGACCAGCTGCAGCTGTTTTCAAGTTAGCAACCGCTTCTTTCTCTTCAGCTTCGTCTTTCGCTTTGATAGACAAGTTGATAGAGCGAGATTTACGGTCTACATTGATAATCTTAGCTTCAACTTCTTGACCAACTTCAAGGAACTTAGTTGCATCTTCAACGCGGTCGCGGTTGATTTCAGATGCTTTAAGAGTCGCTTCAACTTCGTCAGCTAACTTAACAGTAGCGCCACGAGCGTCAACTGCAGTTACAGTACCTTTAACAAGCGCACCGCGTTCGTTAGCAGCCAAGAAATCGTTGAACGGATCGCTGTTCATTTGTTTGATACCAAGGCTGATACGGTTACCTTCAGCATCTACAGACAGGATAACTGCTTCAACAGTGTCACCTTTCTTGTAACGACGAATCGCTTCTTCGCCTTGTTCGTTCCAAGAGATGTCAGACAAGTGAACTAGACCATCGATACCGCCTGGTAAACCGATGAAGATACCGAAATCAGTGATTGATTTGATCGTACCTGAAACTTTTTCGCCTTTGTCGTGGTCTTTAGCAAACTCTTCCCATGGGTTAGCACGAGTTTGTTTGATACCCAAAGAAATACGACGACGTTCTTCGTCCACTTCAAGAACCATAACATCAACTTCGTCACCGATCTGAACAACTTTAGATGGGTGGATGTTTTTGTTAGTGTGGTCCATTTCTGAAACGTGTACTAAACCTTCAACGCCTTCAGCGATTTCAGCGAAACAACCGTAGTCAGTCAGGTTAGTTACGCGCGCTTTAACGATAGAACCTTTAGGATAACGGTTCATGATCGCTAACCATGGATCTTCGCCTAATTGTTTAAGGCCTAAAGATACGCGGTTACGTTCGCGGTCGAATTTAAGTACTTTAACAGTAACTTCTTGTCCAACTTCAACAACTTCTGAAGGGTGCTTGATACGTTTCCAAGCCATGTCAGTGATGTGAAGAAGACCATCGATACCGCCAAGGTCAACGAACGCGCCGTAATCAGTAAGGTTCTTGATAGTACCAGTAACTGTTTGACCTTCTTCAAGCTGAGCAAGAAGAGCTTCACGGTCAGCTGAAGATTCAGCTTCCATAACAGCACGACGAGATACAACAACGTTGTTACGTTTAGCATCAAGTTTGATTACTTTGAATTCTAACTCTTTGCCTTCAAGGTGAGTTGTATCACGGATAGGACGAGTGTCTACCAAAGAACCTGGCAAGAACGCACGAACTGGACCGATGTCAACAGTGAAACCACCTTTAACTTTACCAGAGATAACACCAGTAACGATTTCGCCGTCTTCAAAGATTTTTTCAAGTTTAGTCCAAGTTTCAGCACGTTTCGCTTTTTCACGTGATAAAACTGTTTGACCCATACCGTTGTCAAGAGCTTCAACAACAACATCAACAGTATCGCCAACTTGAACTTCAAGTTCACGTTGGTCGTTTAAGAATTCAGCGCGGTCAACAATACCTTCTGATTTAAGGCCAGTGTCAACTGTTACCCAGTCAGAGTCGATATTTACTACAACGCCTTGGATGACTGCACCCTTTTCAACGTTGAGGTTTAATTCGCTTTCTTCAAAGAGGGCTGCAAAAGATTCGGTCATGATATACCTGATAAGTCAGCGGTCTTGGATCAGACAAGGCCGGTTTAATTAAGCTTCCACATAGTCCGTAATAAACTGATCTAGCTATGCTTTTGCTGAAAATTCGTTAATTAGCTAACTGCTTGTCGACAAAATGGGTCATCAATTTGAATACTTCATCGATATTCAATTCTGAACTATCAATAATATATGCATCTGCTGCCGGTTTGAGTGGTGCGACCGTGCGCTCCATATCTCTTTTGTCTCGAGCTTGTATATTAGCTAAAATGTCGTTCATTTTAACATCTAGCCCCATCCCCTGCAACTGCTTTACTCGTCGCTCCGCTCGGGATTCAGCCGATGCCGTCAGATAAATTTTTGCTTGAGCTTGCGGAAAAATGGAAGTTGCCATATCCCTGCCATCGGCAACCAGTCCCGGAGCTTGTGCAAATGCATGTTGACGTTCCAATAGCGCTGCTCTAAGCTCAGGAACTACCGCAACTTTTGAAGCAAACTCTCCCACCCGTTCGGTACGGATAGTTTGGGTCACATCTTCACCATCAAGCTCAACTCGGGTACCAGATTCAGTCGTCACAAATTTTATGTCTAAATTTGTTGCAATTTTAATGCACTGCTCCAGTTCGGAATCCAGGCTATCGAGTAAATCCTGTTGATGTAATGACAGCCCGAGCAGACGATATAGAGCACCCGAATCAAGCAAATGAAATTGATAATGTGCTGCCAGTTTAGCCGCAAGTGTGCCTTTCCCGGAACCACTCGGCCCATCTATGGTAATAATTTGAACTGTCATTAATTTTCCACTTTACCCTATACAGTTTTAGCTAATTTCGAAAAACCTAGTTTAATCGCAGATTTAAGCTGTGCAAGGATTAATTTACTGATAAAAGGTGCACGTGCCTGCAATTCAATGGTATAGGTAACCAAGGTTTTGTCATCATCTTTAGCCTCAAACTCGATAATGCCCAAATGGTGTTTCACCAAAGGGTTTTTCACAATCTGGTATTCGATACGCTGATTCGGTTCCAGCAAGGTAATCTGTTCCCGTAAAGGCTTGACGGGACCAAAACCCATACGGCGTACCGAACCCACCCCATCCGGACGCTCAGGATCTGTAGAATCTTTAATCCGTTCAACCTGAATCGGTGCAAAAGCTACATTGTAGGTGGCATGCTTTGATAGCAAATCAAAAACCTGATCGATGGGTGCGTTAAATTCTTTTTTTACTTGAATAGAATTCATGACTTATCCTGATTTTTATTGACAATACTCATTGTCATTATAGTTTATATGATTTTAATTAATGATTTTGATTATTTAGAGATTTTTCTTGTAACTTCTGCAATTTTTTTTGCTCACGGCGCATCTTGAAAAAATTGCTGAGCTGCTGGGAACACTGTTCTTGCATACACCCTGCCTCATACTCGAAAACATGATTGTAGTAACCGGTTTCAAATAATCGACGCACGCTAATTAAGGAACCTGCTTTCGGTTCAGTGGCACCAAACACGACCTTGGAGACCCGTGCATGAATCAAAGCCCCAACACACATGGTACACGGCTCTAAAGTCACATAAAGTACCGCGTCTTCAGGTAATCGGTAGTTATTCAGATTTGTACAGGCTTGGCGTAAAGCCTGAACCTCAGCATGAGCCGTGGGATCATTTAAAGAAATAGGTGCATTATGTCCTGCACCAATAATCTGATTTTGACTGACGATGACTGCACCCACAGGAATCTCCTGTTTTGAAGCGGCAATAGCAGCCTGCTCATACGCAAATTGCATCCAGTATTCATCAGTCAATTGTGTAGCATCAGTCATCTGCTTAACTGATGATACCGTAATGCTTCAACAGATCATTCCAGCTTTGAATATTGGTCACAGGCGGACAGTCAGACAAGATGGTTTTTAAAGAGAAATCACTGCCTTTTATCCATTCCGGAGACAGGTCTTTATCAACCAGACGCGCCCGTACACCTTCGACGAAATCAGGGTGACGAATCTTCCAGTTGGAGATTTGCGTTTCAAGCTCAAAAACTTCATTCCAAGAATGAACACGCTTGCCCCACTGCCATAATAACCAGGTTAATGCTGCTGTAGTAGGCGAACCTTTTTGCAGATTTTCACTCGCTTGACGAAGCCAATCACTGCGTGCATCACTCAGCCCAATAATAGATTCATAGTCATGTTCAAAGTTCACCCCACGGCAAACGCTATGAATGACATCCAGTGAATTTTGTAAAGGTCCGGGACCTACCGGACGGTGCATACTGTTTAAAGTATCATCAATGGCACGAAAATCTCCTGCCGGATAATGCCCCCAATCAATATTCAGCACTTTGTCCAGCACATTATCACGCTGTGCATCACAAATATGGGTTGCCCAGCCAATCCCATATGCACCGGCAGAGGTCATAATGGAACCAGTTAAACCAGTAAACAGACCAATCGCGCCTCGATCGGCCAAGAAGCGTGTCGCACCGACATCCGGATACAGGCCGATATTAATTTCAGGCATTGCCAAACGCGAATAAGGCGTCACCAGGCGGAATGGTGCAGCCATAAACAGGCCCAGACCACCACCCATTACATAACCTTCACCCCAAACCAGTACTGGCTTGGCATAGTTATGCAGCAATAAATCTAGCGCATATTCTTGTTCAAAGAATTTGTTTGCGGTTGCAACTTCATCATTAATGACCAACTGACGAAGTTTACGGACATCACCACCAGCACAGAAAGCCTTCGGGGTGGTCGAATCCAGCCAGATCGCTTTTACCGCATCATCATGGTGAAAATCTTGGAACACTTCTAAGAGTGCAGTAACGATAGATTCATCCAGGGCATGTAGAGATTTCGGCCGGTTCAGGCGAACAATGCGCCAGCCGTTGATTGCTTCCTCTACAATCAGATCAGGATGATAACTTTTTAGTTCAGGAGATTGTGTCATGCGTCCAGCTGCCAATTGATCGGCTTAATGCCATTTTGTTTCAGATAATTATTTGCTTTTGAAAATACTTTACAACCAAAAAAACCACCACGATTTGCTGACAAAGGCGAAGGATGTGCAGCTTTCAATACTAGGTGTTTATTTTGATCGATACGTTGTCCTTTACGTTGTGCATAGGCTCCCCAAAGGATAAACACGATATGTTCACACTGCTCATTTAAAGCATCAATCACATGATCAGTAAAATCCTCCCATCCACGTTTCTGGTGTGATGTCGGTTGTCCTGCTTCAACAGTCAATACCGCATTGAGCAATAACACACCTTGTTCAGCCCAACGGGTTAAATCGCCATGCTTGGGAACAGGAATACCCAGATCAGTATTTAATTCATGGAAAATATTACGTAAAGATGGCGGTAATGCAACCCCTCTTTGTACTGAAAAACTTAATCCATGTGCCTGATTGGGCCCATGATAAGGATCCTGACCCAGAATAACGACTTTAACACGGTTGAAAGGTGTTGTATTTAAGGCATTAAAAATGAGTGAATTAGGGGGATATATAATTTTATCGGCATGTTTTTCAGTCAGCAAGAACTGTTTTAGATCATCCATTTTGGCACTGAGCAAAAAATCGCTCAATGCATTTTTCCAACTTGCATCTAACTGGATTTTATCGAGTTTAGCTTGCTGTTGTTCCGTTAAAGACATACTTGCTTCCTATTTTTTTTTGACCAGCCCAAACTTTTTTCATTTTCTTCAAATTTGTACTTGAAGATCGACCGCTGGATTCTGGAATTTAATGCCTTGTTGTAATTTTTCATACATTCCAGGATCTGCCCATTCCGCTTGGACCTGTTCAGAAAATACAATCTGGTCAAGACTGAGCACGCCCATTTGTTCATTTTCAATATCTTCAATAAAGCTTTGCGCATAACCGGTATCGGTTTCATGCACAATCACCGAATAAACCTCTACGTCGCCTTCCCCATTTTGGGTAATGGTCGATACAAGCACCTGTTGTGCCAGATAGAAGAAAATGCGTGAGAACTGTTCTGCAGAAGGTGAAACAGGTAAAGATACCCAGCGGGCACTAAATTTTTTGCAAGCGGCAATATATTCAGCATCATCATATTGCCAGAAGCAGATCGCATGATCAAAACTGTCAAAAATATCTTTGATTACGCCTTTTAATAATCCGAAATCATAGACCATTTGACCATGATCAAGCTTGGACGCTTTAAGCAACAATTCAACTTTATAGCTATGACCATGAATCGAACGCTTACAGCGATCCGATGTGCAGTTTCGCACAATATGAGCATTTTCAAACTTAAATAACTTACGAATTAACATGTGCCGTGATGCAATCAAAAATCTGTGAATTAAATTTGATTATAAAGCAAAAGTGAAAGTTATAAAGCAAAAGTGAAATTCTGAACATTAATTTTACTGTTCAATAGCATTGGAGAAACACATGCAGTTGAATGGATGTGTTTCTCATTTTTCATCATATCTCGGGATCTGATTAGAATGGAGCCATGCTGCGAGATGCGATATACACCGACTTATCTTTTCGTACCAGATCACTACTGAACTGGCGTTTACGTCCGCCGAGCTGCACTTCAATTTTGGCTTTAAAATACGCAGATTTTACATCTAGCAAATTGCTTGTCTCACTTCTCACATCGGCACCAACCTGACTAAACGGCTCAATACCCCATAACTCATTCACACTGGAAAAATGCTCCAACTTGGCCTGGCGCTGTTGTAAAACCTGCTGCACCGCCTTGATATCCAGCTTGGGATCAAGACTGGCCAACAGCATCGCCGGAGCTGTATTAATGTTTATCTTGCTATCCATGGTTGGAACAGCACTGACATAATCAGCAATTTGCTGATATTTTTTTCCCTCAAAGCCACGTACCAGTTTCAGTTCTTCCACATTATGGAATTTACTGTTTGCCGGTAAATAACCTTGTGCCAATCCCTGATAATAACTGGCTTCTGCACCCATCGAGCCAATGGTTTCATTATCGGCATCTTGCCAGTCAATCACTGCCTCAGTTAACTTTTCAGGTAATCCCACACGTAGCAGCAGTTTTTCAAACCATGCTTTTGCCTGAGGATTGGGCGTACCATCCATATTCACCAAGCTGTTTAAATTAAATTTGCCTGATTGATCCTCTAAAGTGCCCGCAATAAAACCGTCCTCTACAGGAAAAGCCGGCATCGGTTTGGCCCAGTTTTCCTGTAAATGATCAATAGCACCAGCATTTTCAGCATCATCGACCAAAAGCTCTGAAAAAAAGGCTTCAGCACTTTTGGCATATAGCAAGGATTGATTTTGGCGCATTAAATATGCCGTATTTTCAGCTGTATTGGCCTGTCTTTTGGCAATGGTCGCAGCCAGGATGGTGGCTAATGCCACCATGACCAAAATCGTAATTAAGGCAACACCCTGTTGCGACTTTATGTTCAATTGGACCAAACCTTATAATGTAGAGTTATTTGTATTGCTATTTGCATTGTTATTTGAAGTGCCAGTTTGCTGTTTTAAATAATCGGTATTTAATAAACTAAAAATCCACTCATAGGACACATCTTTGACGGTCAGTTTAATTTTAATGCCCTTCGGCAAGATCTGTTTTTGTGTAACATCGTTTAAATCTACCTGACCCTCTGGCCATGCATTGAGTTCATTCGGATTCAACACCACAATTTCAAACTGGTCAACATCATTTAACAGTACACTGGATTCAGGCTGATCCCGCCCTGTACTGTTTAAATTACGGTATTTCAGTCGGTACAGTTTCTTTTCATCGGCACGATATTGATATTCCACACGCTCGTCCGGAGAAATACCTTGCTGTAAAGGATCAGTGACCCCAGTTTTACTAAAATTAAATCGACCATTTTGCAAAACCAAAGCTGGCTGAATATCGCCATTGATATTAGCATTCAGTGGCACAACCTGAACGGTGTCACGCAGAATCTGCTGGTAGGCTTCCTGCAGCTGACCCAAATTGATCTCATGTTCAGCATTACGGTCTTTGACTTTAATTAAATAATCAAAGACTTTCCAGCCCAATGCGGAAAGCACACTAAAGATGGCAATTGCCACCAAAAGTTCAACCAAAGTGAAACCTTTTTTATTTTTCGTAGTCTGCTTTTTCATGCTTTGGCCTTCGGGTTGAAGAAAACCAAATGCGTCACTCCTGATTCAACCTTGCCACTTTCCACATTAAACAAACTGACCTGTACTTCTATGCGTTGTACATTTGGACTAATGGTTGATTGTGCAGATTTGTCAATTTGCCAGGTTTCACCTTGCTGGGTGACCTGTTTGGATTGGGTTCCCTGCAACCATTCCTGATTGATTTCCATCACGGCGACTTCATTCAAGGCCACGAATTGCGCCTTGGTTCTTAAAATGGCATTGGATGTTGCCTGGGTGTATTGCATCGCCACTTTGGTAAAAGCAATTGCAGCAGTGGCAAAAATCGCCAAAGCAACCATGACTTCCAGTAGCGTAAAACCTGAGCAGCGATGAGTGAAACGCTGTTTCACCGCTGCGCAAGACAAAGAGCTATGCTCGGCATGCACATGATTAAGTCGAGTAACACTCGACCTGAACGGTGTCGCCTCGCAAGAAAGTCCGAAAGCTTTATTTGGAGAGCCGTGATGCCTAGAGTATCTAGCTTGCATTGATTTTACCCAGATGATCAATCTCGATTTCTTCGCCAATCGGACGCTGTTCAAAATAAAATTGAATTCGTACCGGCTTGGTCTCACCATTGCCCAGCCACAACAGCTGCGGTGCATTCGAATTCAATAAATCCTCATTATTGGCATTTTCATAAGCATGATCGAGTGAAGTGATGCTAAAAGAAACATGCTCAGGTAAAGCCCTTTGAGCAAATTCCGCATATGGTTGCCATTTTTTGTTTTCTTCAACAATTTGCGGGGCTACGGTTTGAATGGAAGGAATGATGTATTCAACCACCCCGTAACGGAATGGTGATACATCTGTCGCGCTGTGCACATCCAGGGCGAAAATGCGCGCCTGATCATTGGCTTCACGGTTAATCCTGCGTAAATCCATAATAAACACTTCCCGTGCCTGCATCGCTTTACGCTGGTCTACCCCGTTAATATTGGTCAAAATTAAAGAAGCCATGATTGCCATAATCACAATGACCACCATCAACTCGATTAAGGTAAAACCACGAACTGATAATGGTCGGATTGGCTTCATGGCATACCTTTAAGCAAACTGTTCCGCAGAACTGACCTGTTTTGGCATTGCCAGTGCCTGATCAATATAGGCTACGCGCAATGTGTCACGTGAACCCAAATAACGCTGGTAAAAACTGGAATTTAGAATAGCCGCAGCACCATGAGTTAGGGCCCAAATGGAGGCCAGATAATCGCGTGTCGACATGCTGCTTTGAATACTTTCCAGATAGCTTTCAGTCATACGGATAATAATCCGTAAACGCTGTTTTCTCACTTGATACAGTTCACTAAATAGTAGATTGATCCCAATACCGGTCGTAGACAAACGTTCTTCAATTTGATGGAAGAGTACCGTGCGCTCAGGATGATGTAAATGATGCAACATAAAGAATGCCAGATGCTCGGGAAAAGCCTTCTCTGCATCCTTAATCATCTCGAGTAACATGTTCTCATTACGAATAATCAGAAGCATGTACAGTTCATCTTTACTCTGGAAATGCTTATATAGAGTTCCCTTCGCCAAATCGAGTTCTGCTGCCAACGCATCCAGTGTCATCCCTGATTCGCCATTTTCTAACAGCAACTGCTCTGCAACCTGAAAAATTAACGCTTCTCTTGCTCGAAACTGAGCCTGACGATCCATCTTCACTCTGTAATTCTCTTCTGCGCTTATATCAATTTAATTTATTTACTTTAAATTAAGGAGGTTTTCAAAGTTCTGCATTGTAATGAAAGCAATTTCCTCAACAGACTTATCATATACATCACTTAAGGCTTTGGCTACATAAGGCACGTATTTTGGTTCATTAGATTTTCCTCTATATGGCATCGGTGCCAGATAAGGACTATCGGTTTCAATCAGCACCCGATCTAGTGGAACCTGCTTGGCCACATCACGTAAATCCTGCGCATTTTTAAAAGAGACAATGCCGGAAAATGACACATAATAACCACAATCCAGCACAGCTTTCGCGGTTTCCCAGTCTTCAGTAAAACAGTGCAAAATACCATGCGTGGATTTTTCAGCCCGAATGATATCGACTGTATCGTGTTTCGCTGCACGGGTATGCACCACCACCGGTTTTTTTACTGCCTGTGAGGCATAAATATGGCGGGCAAAACATTCTTTTTGTTCAGCAATAAAATCGGTGCTATGAAAATAATCCAGGCCGGTTTCACCAATCGCCCAGACCTTTTCAGGCTTTGCCAGTTCAATCAGATAATCTGTAGTGGCACGTTCCATGACCGCAGGGTCTTCACAGGGATGAACACCGACACTGTAGCCCACATCAGCATGGCGTGAGGCAATTTTAGCCAGCTCGATATGGTCATCCAGATCAACAGAGATCGTCATGAATTTGGATACCCCTGCTTCACGCGCCTGAGCTAATGCCAAGTCCAGATTGCCATCATAAGGTGTTAGATCCAGCATGGTTAAATGGCAGTGAGTATCTACAAACACAGTGATTTCCTAAATCTTTTAAATATCTACATAGTGTAACTAGTTCGACCTTCAGACTTAAGACCTGTAAGCAACTTTTCAGCTTCTGATTTGTAATAAACGCCTTTTTCTCCGGTCAATTGCATGCCAAAACCTTGTAATTTGATGCCATTTTGTTTCTGAGAGACCCAGATGACCTTGCCTGTTAAAGGAATTTTTTGTGATTGTTCGGGTAAGGTTGCCAGCACAAACACTTCTTCACCAAGCTTAACCGGCTGTTTGGTCGGAATAAATAATCCTCCACCGACAACATACGGCATATAACTAGCATACAGAGTTTCTCTATCCGGGATATTGGCATGAATAATACCGCCCATACGTGGTTGCATTTTTATTCCCCTTAAAAATATTTAAATGTTCATTAGTTTTATACACAATTGATCAAGCACTAAATTGCTTTGTACATTTTGCTCAATATATTGTTTAGCTTGCTGCAAATCAGAATAAACCGCAAATAAAAATTCCAAGGTATATTGTTCGGATAATACACTCAAATCAAGATCGGAATTTTTAACTTGCTGACTGAGCTTGACACAAATTAAATCTGACAACAAGTATTCAAACATTTGCGCAAAGTCACTAAAATTTAAGACTTTATTCCACTTGGTTGCGACAGCCATCGGCATATTTTTTTGCGTGACCAGTTTTTGCCAGTCCGTTAAAAATTCTTGTCGCTTATTTAACCACTCCGTTTCAGCTAGCTGCATGGCCTGTAATGGCATCTGATTAGATAAATTCATCAACAGTTGTTTTTGCATTTGATCTAAATTGGGTAAATGCTCGGTTAAATACGCATCTGCTTGCGAAGAAGAAATACGGTCCAGCGCAAAATGCTGCAAGCGGCTACGAATCGTGGCTGGAAGTTTTAAGTAATGATCAGCCAGTAAAATAATCACTACCCGATCACCCGGCTCTTCCAAGGTTTTGAGTAATGCATTGGCAGAGGCGATATTTAAAGCTTCTGCCGGTTCAATCACAATCACACGCCAGCCATCTACAGTTTGCTGCACAAAGGGCAATAAATCACGGATTTTTTCAATCCTGATTTTGGCATTCTGCTTTTTATTGTCTTCATCTGTGCTGATATGAACATAGTTGGGATGGGTATCAGACTTTAACCACAAACAACTGCCACATTCACCACAAGGAGCATTATTTTCATGACGATTGGCACATAGCACCCAAGCCAAAAAATATTGTGCAAAAGCTTCCTTGCCACAGCCTTTTTTACCATAAAAAAGTAGGCCATGCCCCAGTTTGGGAAAGCGTCCGGTCAAAGTCTCCCAAACCGTTTGCTGCCATGGGTAGACTTGTGCCGCAACATTATTTTGCATGGAGGAGTCCACCTTATTCGAAGCAAGAAACATCCATCTGATTTAAACGGTCCAAATCTGCCTGTGTATCGACACCCGGTGGCAAGTTGGCTTCTGCAATGGCAATGGCAATACGGTGACCATTTTCCAGTACACGTAATTGTTCCAGACTTTCCAGTTTTTCCAGCGCACCCATATCCCAGGACACATATTCTTGCAGCAAATTCACACGGTAGGCGTACAAGCCTAAATGACGATATGCCTGCTGATGTAATTGCTGAATTTCTTGTTTGGCACCATCACGATCATAAGGAATCGTGGCACGGCTAAAATACAAAGCCTGGTTATATTTGGACATTACCACTTTTACAATACTGTCGCGCTGAAACTCTTCCAGACTATGAATCGGCTCACAGAGTGTCGACATGGAAGATTCTGGTTGCGATTCCAATAATTGCGCCACCTGCTGCACCAATTGAGCCGGAAGCAGAGGTTCATCACCTTGTACATTGACAATAATGTCTTCGCTGTCCCAGCCTTTAATGCGGGCAACTTCACTTAAACGGTCGGTGCCAGAAGGATGATCTGCACTTGTAATGACAACATCCACGCCTTCTGCACGGCAAACTTCTGCAATACGCTCATCGTCGGTTGCAACACATAAATCATCAAAACCAGCCACTTTTTTTGCCTGGTCGACCACTCGTAGAATCATGGGACGACCATGAATTTCCAATAGCGGCTTGCCCGGCAAACGGGAACTTGCAAAACGTGCTGGAATAACAATATGTTTCATAAACAATGAACCTTAAGAGATTGGAATGCCAAGTTGCTGTAACTGTTGATGCAAGACATCGTAGCATTGCGGTGAAAGCACTGCTTCAACAGGAACCACCCAGATTTCCCGTTTAAAATTTGGATTTTGCTTTAATAGGGGCAGCAGTTTTACCGCATCTTTTTCCGTGGTAATAATAGGATTGTTATCTTCAAACTGCAGATCCGTAATTTCATAATCATAGTGGTCAGGAAATTCATGGCACTGAAACTGGTGAATCCCCATGGAATCCAGGGTGCTGTAAAAACGTTGCGGAAAACCAATACCCACGACAGCATAAAAATTATCCGCCGGATTAAAAGATCTTTCATCTTCCGCATCATTCAGCAAATAAGGCGCAGCGACTTCTAAATGCATATTCAGTTCGGAATTGGGCTGACTGGCATGCTCAATGACCGTCGCTGTTGTTAAGCGGCTTGGCGGTTCGCGCAAATATCCTTCAGGCAATAACTTTTGATTACCCAAACCACGATTCTGATCCAGCACAATCCACTCAATCTGGCGTGCCAAAGCCCAGTGCTGCAAACCGTCATCACTGATAATTAAATCCAGCTCATGTTTAGACAACAGATATTCAATACTACGCTGACGGTTTGAACCTACCACCATGGGCACACCAGTTGACTGCACAATCAGGCAGGGTTCATCTCCCACAATCTCGGGGAGCGATTCCAAATCCACATAGGCTGGAAATGGTCCTTTTCCACCGTAACCGCGACTGATGACACCGACACGGACATTTTGGCTTTGTAGATAATTAACCAACTGAATCAGCAGCGGCGTTTTACCGCTGCCACCAACGGTAATATTACCAATCACCATTACCGGAACTGGAGATTGATAGCTGGCCTTAACGCCACATTGGTACAGTTTTTTATTCAGTAAAAACCCACCACGATAAATCCATGACAAAGGTCTAAGCACAATCAACCACTTGGCCTGTCTATTCCAAGCATCTTGAATAAATTGTGCGAATGACATAAATCAGTGTTCCTCGAAATTACGCTGATGCAATTGATAGTAAGCTCCATGTTGGGCAATCAATTCTGCATGCGTACCTTGTTCGACAATTTTACCGTGATCCATCACCACAATGCGATCCGCATTTTCAATGGTGGATAAACGATGGGCAATCACAATGGTTGTCCGGTCTTGCATGGCTGCATCAAATGCCTTCTGGATAAAATACTCTGATTCATTATCCAGTGCACTGGTGGCTTCATCCAGAATCAGGATCGGTGCATTTTTCAAAATGGCACGTGCAATGGCGATACGCTGGCGCTGTCCACCCGAAAGGTTCAAGCCTTGTGCACCCAGTTGCGTGTCATACCCTTGTGGCAAGCTCATGATAAAGTCATGGGCATAGGCAGCTTTTGCGGCCGCAATGATGTCTGCATCGGTCGCATTTTCAAGCTGGCCGTAGGCAATATTTTCACGTACAGTGCGGTTAAACAATACCACCTGCTGGTTCACCATGGCAATTTGGGTACGTAGGGCATTGATGTCTATATCTTGAATATTCTGCTGGTCCAGATAAATATGGCCAGAACTCAATTCCTGAAAACGTACCAGCAAATTGACCAGAGAACTTTTTCCCGCACCTGAACGACCGACCAATGCAATGGTTTCTCCAGCCTTGACATTCAGGTTGAAATCCTGAATCGCATGATGACCGTCTGGATAAATTAAATTAGCCTGCTGAAATTGAATATTGCCTTTCAGCATTGGCGTAGCCGTACCGGTATTTTGCTCTTCCGGCAAATCCAGCAACTCAAAAACGGAATGTGCTGCAGCCATGCCACGTTGTAATTTTTCATTGACATCGGTTAAAGCTTTAATTGGCTTACTCAACATCCCTGCTGCAGTAATATACGCGACAAATTCACCCGCGCTGGTATCGCGTAAAATTTCTGGCCGCAATGCAATCCAGATAATAATTGCCATGGCAATGGACATAATGAACTGCACAACCGGGCTATTCAGTTGCTGCACCACCACCATTTTCAAACCGCGTCTTAAGTTTTCCAGCGAGTTTTCACGAAAACGCGTTTGTTCATATTCCTGCCCGCCAAAACCCTTAACAATTAAATTCCCATTCACCGTTTCCTGTACCACATGGTTAACATCCCCCATAGTGTCCTGAACTTGCAGGGATAATTTACGCATGCGTTTTGAGGCTTGACGAACCAGAAATCCCATCAGTGGAGCAAAAATCAGAATAATAAAAGTAAGTCGCCAATTACTATATAGCAGATACCCTAACAATCCGAGGGTAATCAGACCTTGCTGGACAAGGGTTTTTAGAGATTCAGATGAAGCAGCCGTTAATTGCTCCACGTTATACATGATTTTAGCGGTAATATGTCCGCTGGTATTATCCAGATAATATTGCGATGGAAGTTTAAGTAATTTTCCAAAAACTTCCTGTCGGATATTAAACACCAGATTACGTGAGATGACTGCGGTATAATAGCCTCCAATAAAGGAACCTAAACCGCGAAAAAACATCAATAAAATAACCAGAAAAGGAAATATAGAAGTAAAGTTCTGGTCTCTGTGCTGGATGGCGGTGATGATTTTTTCCAGTAATTTCGCAATGGAAACCTCAGTCGCTGCACTAATTGCAAAACCGATAAAAACCAGTATTGCCACACCCCAAAAAGGTTTCAGATATCCTAAAAGACGCAGATAGACCTTAAAATCTTGCTTCACTCATAACCCCTAGACGGAACTTTGGTACTAATATTGACGTTCACAAAACCTAACTGTCCTGCTACATCCATCACACGAATGACATCCTGATGCGTTGCCTTGGCATCCGCAGCAATAACAAACATTAAATCACGCCGATCATTGGAAATCTGTTTAATTGCGGTACTTAAGTCGACCACTTCCTTACTGGCAATCGATTGTCCATTAATAGAATAGTGTCCAGAAGCATCTACCACCACTTCAATTTTATGATCATACTGCTTGGGAGGCACCCCTTGCGCATCCGGCAAGGTTAAATTCATGCGGCTAAACTGGTTGAATGTGGTGGATAGCAGTAGAAAAACCAGGATAAACAGCAAACAGTCAATCATGGGTGTCAGGTTAATGTGAATATCTTCAACTTGTGTACGTTTGAATTTCATGTTTCACCACCTTAACCTGCTTTTCTAATATCTTGTTCTTCATCTGTAGAATTTTGATAGAAAAGCGCTGCATGAAATAAGGTCGATTGCTGTTCAAGTTCTGCAATATATTCTTGTACCAAACGCTGAAAATAGCGATAGGCAAACAGTGCCGGAATGGCAATAAACATCCCGGCTGCCGTTGTGATCAACGCTTTTGAAATACCCGGAATCATTAGAGTAGGATTGCTATTGGTGCCTAAATCAATCACCAAGAAGGATTCGATAATACCCAGTACGGTACCCAACAAACCCAATAGTGGTGCTACCGCACTTAAGGTTCCCAAGAAGTTGATGTTTTTTTCCAGATAACCAATTTCTTGAGAAGCAGTGGTTTCCATTTGTGCACGGGCAAATTGTTCATTTTGATTTTTACTTTGATAACCCGCCATAAAAATGCGCCCCAAAGTACTGCTTTGTAAGGCTTGATCCTGCTTTAACTGCTGCATGACCATATCAATATTTTGCACCTGATTTAACAGCAATACCTTAGGCAAGATCATTGTTCTTTTTAACCGAATAAAGCGCTCAATCGTGATTGCTACAGTAAAAATTGAACATAAAACAAGGGGAAGCATGAGCCACCCACCCGCCTTAACTAATTCCCACATATGTTTTCCCCAATAAAAATTTTAAAAATTATTCTGCAAAGCAGATATTTAATATCCCATCCAATTCATCAAGTGAATGGTATTGAATGACAAGCTTCCCCTTGCCTTGTTTATTATGATCAATTTTCACATCTGCGCTGAAACGCTCTGCCAGACGCTGTGTCAGTTGCTGAATATCGGGTGCAATTTCAGCTTTCGGTTTTTCTTGTTTTGGCGTATTCAAGTCGCGCACCAGTTGTTCGGTTTGGCGTACAGATAAACTTTTCTCAATCACATGCTCTGCAACCTTAAGCTGATCTTTAGCCTTTAAAGTCAGAATAGCACGCGCATGCCCCATATCCAGCAAACCTTGCTGCATGAAGTCTTTTACCGATTCAGCCAGTGTCAGTAAACGCAACAAGTTACTGACTGTAGTACGCGCCTTACCGACAGTATCAGCAATTTCCTGATGACTTAAACCGAATTCTTCATGAAAACGCTGGAGTGCCATCGCCTGATCGATCGGGTTTAAATCCTGACGTTGAATGTTTTCAATCAATGCCAAGGCAATGGCAACCTGATCATTCAAATCACGAACAATTGCAGGAACTTCTGTCAAACCCGCCAGTTGTGCTGCACGCCAGCGACGCTCACCGGCAATAATTTCATAGGGATGCTTTTCATCATCAATTGGACGAATCACAATCGGCTGCATCACCCCATGCTTTTCAATCGATGCTGCCAGTTCCTGAAGATCTTGCTCATGAATAAAACGTCGCGGTTGATATTCACCGCGCTTGAGTAAATGGACATTAATCTGTTTCAGCTGACCATGATCTAACGCTTGAGCTTCCATTTGTAATTTTTCTTTCTGGATTGAGCCAAGCAAGGCATCCAGACCACGACCTTTTGCTAATCCGCGTTTTTTTGTGGTCATGCGTTACTTCCTTTTTTTACTTTACTTTTCTTTAACATTTCAGCTGCCAGATTCAGGTAAGCAACTGCACCCTTGGAGCTTTTTTCAAAATAGATAATCGGCAAACCATGTGCAGGAGCTTCAGCTAAACGTACATTACGCGGAATCACCGTATCGTAGAGTTTTTTACCAAAATACTGCTCCAGCTCTTCTGAAACATCACGGGTTAAAGCATTACGTGCATCGTACATAGTGCGCAAAACGCCCACGATTTGCAGATCCGGATTTAGGGCTTGCTGAATACGGTCAATGGTTTGGGTTAAATCCGCCAAACCTTCCAGAGCATAGTATTCACATTGCATCGGAATCATTACACCGTGTACGGCAGCCAAGGCATTCACCGTAATCAGACTTAAGCTGGGCGCACAGTCAACAATAATATAATCAAAAGAAGACTCTATTTCTTGCAATGCTTCACGCAAAATATATTCGCGGCCATCCTGTTCGGCAATCGCCAGTTCTACACCCGCCAAATCGCGGTTAGCCCCGAGAACTTTATAACCGACTTCTGATTTGGTAATTGCAGTCTCAATCGGAACTTCACCCAACAACACATCAGTAACCGAATATAGAAGATCGTTTTTCTGGATCCCGGACCCCATCGTGGCATTGCCTTGTGAATCCATATCCACAAGTAAAACGCGCTTTTTCAAAACAGCTAACGATGCTGCCAAATTTACTGCGGTTGTGGTTTTACCTACGCCACCTTTTTGGTTCGCAATCGCAATAATTTGTGCCATGGTGACCCCAATCCTTCGAAAAAATTAAATATGTTTCAATAAAAGCAAGTGACGTTGTTCGTCTAAACGCGGAACTTTCAGTTCAATAATCTCAAAACTGAATTCATTTTTTAAAGCCTCTACTTCATCCGCAGGGATTAATCCTTTCATCGATGCAATAATACTGTGCGCATGCATAAAAGGTTTAGAAGCGGCAACAAAATCAGTTAAAGAGGCAAATGCTCGACTGGTAATGACATCAAACTGACCCAGCTCCTGAATGCTTTCCTCATTTTCGACACGCGTCTGTACGGCAACCACATTTTTTAGTTTTAAATCGGCAATAAACTGTTTCAGGAAACGGATTTTTTTACCGTTCGAGTCTAGCAACACACACTGACGCTCAGGCTGACATAATGCAATGATCATGCCTGGCATACCTCCACCGGTTCCGATATCCAGCAAACGACCTTGAGGCAAATCTTTCAAAATACTCAAGCTATCCAGCAGATGCTTGACCAGCATTTCTTTCGGATCACGAATCGCGGTCAAGTTATATGCTTTATTCCACAGTACCAAAGCATCCTGGTATTTGAGTAATAAATTTAAAGCCTCATCGCTAAGCTCCAAACCCAAAGCTTGACTACCCTGCTTAAGTTCTTTGAAAAACTGGTGCATATACAAATAACGTCTCGAAAAGTTAATGGCAGTATACCGATTTATACAACAAGTCACAGTAGCTTGTGCTTAGTGAATATGCACTTAATCGTACAAGCCTTGCTTAATTTGTTGATCCAGTACATTTAATCGCTCGGGAGTGCCAACATCTACCCAGACACCCTGCATTTTGGATGCAGTAATTTGCTGTTCAAGCATCGCTTGCTTTAATAAAGGTGCCAGTGGTCGTTTACCATTTTCCAGGCCTGCAAACATCGCAGGATGAATCACCGCAACGCCACTATAAGTCAGTGCTTCACCTTGCTGTGCCTGATCAAAAGTATAAGCCCGGCCATGAGCAAGGATAAAGTCACCGTTGGGATGTTGAGCCGGATTATCGACAAAAACCAGATGAGCAAGGTCATCCTGCAATTTCACATCAAATAAGGTCGCAAAATCCATGGTGGTCCAGACATCACCATTGACCAGAATAAAAGGTTCTTCGCCCAAAAGCGGTAAGGCATTAATAATCCCCCCCGCAGTTTCTAGTCCTTCACCTTCATGTGACCACAAGATATTGACGCCAAACTCTGACCCATCACCCAAAGCTGAGGCCAGTTTTTCGCCCAACCAGGCCGTATTGATGACAATTTCAGTGACGCCAATACTTTGCAGTTTTTCAATATGCCAAACGATCAGGGGCTTTCCACCCACTTCCAGCAAGGGTTTTGGCGTATGCAGGGTCAGTGGACGCATACGGTTACCCAGCCCTGCCGCTAAAATCATGGCTTTCATTATGCAGCAACCTCATAACCACCGTATTTTGCTTCAAATTTCGGCATAACCCTGGCTTCAATAAACTGCATAAACGGCTGTAATTCTGTATAAGGCTTACTTTCTTCAAGTAAATACCACATCACACGAGGTAGGTCTTTTAAATAGCCAGACTTGCCATCACGTTCGAACAGACGCACAAAGATACCCAAAATTTTGATATGACGCTGAATCGCCATCATGTCGGCATCTTTTTTAAACTGCTCAAAATCACGGTCCTGTTTTGCCGATTCAGGCAACAGATCATAGAAGGTTTTAAACCATGTATAAACACGGTCAGCATTCCATTGCACATAGGCATCACGGGTAATTGAAATCAAATCGTAAGTATCTGCACCAATTACAGCATCCTGAAAGTCAATCACACCCAGATCGGTTTCGCCTGCAATTTTCATTAAATTACGGCTATGGAAGTCGCGATGTACAATGACTTGCGGTTGCGCCAAAGCCGCGTTGGCTAAAATAGCAAAGGTTCGTTTAATTAAGGCACTTTCTTCTGCTGTTGGCTGAATCTGCAATGACGGCAACATCCAGTCGGTCAACAGTTCCATTTCAGAAATCAGTTTTTCATAAGAATAATTTGGAAAATGATTTGTCCCATCAATGGCTTGTAATTGAATCAGCTGTTTAAAACTTTGCGCATAATAAGCATCTACAGTTTGCTCATTCAGCAAAGTCGAAAGTAAGACATCACCAAAATCTTCGAGTAGCAAGAAGCCCAATTCCAGGTCTTTGGCAACAATATGCGGCACACGCACACCATTATGATCAAAAAATTCATCGATCGTCACAAAAGGCCCACAATCTTCTTTTTCTGGTGGTGCATCCATGAGCATAAATGTTTTATTATTCAATTTGATTCGTGCATAACGACGGAAGCTTGCATCGCCTGCCAAAAAATGCGTCTCAAATTGATCTGAACCAAGTACAGATGTAATCCATGTTTGTATCAATTGTTCACGTTGTGTATTCATTTGCGATAAATTCTAATACAGGCTGAGTTTTTAAAGTGCTAAGTGTAGCCACTTATCAACTTTTTCTCTATGATGCGAGAATAATTAATTGCGATTAAGCATACTTGGTTAATGATACAAATGAAGCATCAGTTTAAATTTAATCCTTTAGCGACTGCTATTTTAACCCTTTTATGTGGCAGCTCGATCTCAAGCTATGCTGAATCTACAATTCCAGCTTCGACTGTCGACAACCAAAAAATGAAAGACAGTATTCAGGAGTCGTATCCTGGACAACAATTTTTTGAACAATACTATGTAGACAAATCAGCACCTGAAGCTCAACAACGTCAAGGACAGTATTTGAGCTCTGCTTATTGCAAAGGCGCCTGGATTACACCAATCAGTCCGGAGACCAAAGCTGCAGATCCAGACAATGCCACATCTACAGTGACTGCAGATTATGGTCATTTTGACCCGAATGGCGACTCTGTTCTTGAAGGCAATGTATTAATTGACCAGCAAGGCCGCCAAATTCGTGCAGATAAAATTACCATCGACCAGACCCAAACCTACGCCAATGCACAAGGTCGCGTGCAAATGGCACAAGCCGGCTTACTGGCACAAAGTGACCAGATCAATTACAACTTAAAGACCCAGCAAGGCGATTTAAATAACAGCTTTTATATTTCTGAAGAGCAGCATGCACATGGCCGTGCAGAAAAAATTGCCCGCACTTCAGAAAATGTGGTGGTGATGAATAACGCTACCTACAGCACCTGTCCACCCGATGAAAAACCAGGCTGGAAAATTCAGGCTGATAAAATTACCTTAAATAAAGAAACCGGACGCGGTGAAACGCGCGGCACCAAACTTTATGTCAAAGAAGTACCGGTGCTTGCAGTACCTTATTTCAACTTCCCGATTGATGACCGTCGCACTACCGGTATTTTGACCCCAGGTTTTGGATTTACCAACGATGGTGGCGTAGAACTTACAGTTCCTGTTTATTTAAACTTGGCACCTAATTACGATGCAACCCTTACACCGCGCTATATCGGTAATCGCGGCGCAATGCTTGAAGGCGAATTCCGCTATTTAACGGAAAATTACGGCACTGGCAGAGTATCGGGCGGCTACTTGGCTGCAGATAACGAATACAATGACCAAGACCGTAAAGGCTTGCAATTCTTACATAACTGGCAAATCAACAACCAGTTTTCTACCAATATTGAATATAACTATGTTTCAGATAAAGACTATTTCTCTGATTTAAATAACAATCCCAACTCAAAAACAGAATTAAACTTGCGCCGTGCCTGGCAGCTCAATTACGGTAATGGAATTCCAGGATTATCTGCGCAACTCAAAGTTGAAGATTTCCAAACGCTCGATAATACCGTTTCATCTGTAGACCGCCCTTATGCACGTCTACCACAATTTTTATTGAATTATAAAACTGGCAATCCCTTAGGTTTGCAATATGAATTCAATAATGACACCGCTTACTTTAAAAAAGATATTACTGATTTCAATAGCCCAAACAACGAACCAAGCGGTACCCGTATTTACAATGATTTTGCAGTGCGTTACAACTATCGTACTCCTTGGTCATTTATGATTCCTGAGATTTCACTGCGCAATATAAATACCGTATATGATCAAAATACGATTGCTGCTCAGAATATTAGCTCATCAGATGAAACAAAGACCGTCACCGTCCCCCAATTCACTTTAGATACCGGTTTAACCTTTGAAAAAGAAGGTAAATATCTGCAAACACTTACTCCTCGCGCTTTTTATGCCTATGCACCGTATAAAAACCAGGATGGACATCCAAACTTTGACTCGGCTCCTGCCTCCATCAATTATGATCAGTTATTCAGTCCACGTCGTTTCTATGGACATGACCGTTTAGAAGACAATAATTTTCTGTCTTTAGGACTAAGTTATAGTCTGTTTGATGAAGTAGGTTTAGAACGCTTAAAAACCAGCGTGGGTCAAAGCTTCTTTTTTGAAGATCGCCGGGTAACGCTAGAAAATAAAGCTGATCAGTTTGATACTGAACGTCGTACCGGCCCTATTTTAAGTGTCTCTAGCCAACTGTCACAAAATTTCACCGTTGGTGCAAATTCTGCATGGATGTCGAATGGTGATAATGCACAGCGTGATCTGCAATTGTATTACACAGGTAATCAGGGAAATCTTTATAATCTGGGTTATTTCTACCGCAAAGACATTCCGAACCGTCAAGACCAGTATGATCAGGTTGTCGCATCATTCATTCAACCTGTAGCAAATAACTGGCGTATTTTAGGTCATGCACAATATGATATGGACAATAATGTCGCTCGTGAGTATTTACTCGGTGTAAATTATGAGTCCTGTTGCTGGGGCATTTCGGTATATGGCCGCTCTTACTATAATGACCTGGACAACGTGAACGATGATGGTGTTTCACCCAAACGTGCCATTATGGCGGAAATTAGCCTCAAAGGCTTAGGCGGCTTCAACAACAAGCTTTCATCTTTACTAGAAAACCGTATTTTAGGTTTCAATAATATTAATCAATCTTGGACACAACGTTAATGAAGACAATACAGTTAAAACATTTTTTTAAAGCGACTGCGCTTGCTTTAGCCTTATCTTCATCAATGACTACATTTGCTCAATCCTCAGATGAAGTGGTTGCAGTGGTAGATAACAGTGTCATTTTAAAAAGTGATTTAGAACAAGGTATCGCAGAACTCAAACATCAATTAGAAACACAAAAAAAACAGCTGCCACCAGAACAATATTTACAGCAACAGGCACTTGACCAGCTCATTATTCGTCAAGCACAACTTGAACAGGTTAAACGCTACAATATTAAGCCGAATGAAAGAGAACTGAATGAAGCTGTGCTTAAGGTTGCAGGTCAATCTGGAAGCAAAAGTTTAGAAGCCTTCCAGCAAAAGCTTGATGGTATTGCACCGGGGACTTACGAATCCTTGCGCAATCGCATTGCAGAAGATTTAGCAATTAATCGCCTGCGTCAACAAGTGGTGATGTCCCGTATTAAAATTAGCGATCAGGATGTAGAAAACTTCTTAAAGACGCCACAAGGTCAAGCCGCTTTAGGGAACCAAGCGCATGTTATTCATATCCGTGTATCTGGTGATGACCAAGCAGCCTTAGAAAAAACTGCAAAACTTGTCAAAGCTGAACTGAATAACAGCAATGATGTTAAAGCGATTGACCAAAAGTTCACTACCAAGACAGTTAAAGTGAAGGGTGCAGATATGGGCTTTAGAAGCCTGTCTGATATCCCGGCTGAACTGGCAGCCCGTGTAAGTACGTTGCAAGAAGGTCAGACTACAGACCTGATTCCAGTGCGAGACGGTATTCATGTGTTAAAATTGATTGAACGTAAAGGTGGTGCGCAAAAAGCGATCGTATCGCAATACCAGACACGTCACATTCTCATTCAGCCTTCGGAAGTAGTAAGTCCTGAAAATGCCAAACAACAAATTGACAGTATCCATAACCGCTTAAAAGCGGGTGAAGATTTTGCCGTATTGGCATCAACTTTTTCCAATGATCCAGGTTCTGCACGTGATGGCGGCAGCTTAGGTTGGGTGAACCCGGGCGTTATGGTACCTGAATTTGAGGTGCAAATGAAAAACACGGCTGTCGGTCAGATCAGTGCACCCTTCCAGACTCAATTTGGCTGGCACATTCTTCAGGTTACAGATATGCGCCAACAAGATATGACGCGTGAATATCAACAACGCATGGCACGTCAAATTCTGGGTGAACGTCAATTCGATGCTGAACTGGATAGCTGGTTACGTGAAATTCGTAGTAATGCCTTTGTAGAAGTCAAAGACCCAAATCTAGACCGTAAAAAAAATAAATAAGCCTCAATTGATTTGAGCCCAAAAACCAGTTGTTTAAGCAACTGGTTTTTTATTACCCACAAGAAAACTGATTAAGGTTTATTGATATTTCATATATAAATTTATGCCCAAATTGAGCAAGCATAGATGAATTGTCTACAGTCTTTAGTCCATTCATTTGCTTCAAAATAAAAAAGCCTCTCATAAAGAGAGGCTTTTAAGAATTAACAATTAACGATTATTTTCATCGTCTTGAGAATCTTCAAATTTTGTTTCGCCTTCAAAACCTGGGTTTGCTTGACCACCGAAGCCGCCTTGACCACCGAAACCACCTTGGCTACCGAAGCCACCTTGACCACCGAAACCACCTTGGCTACCGAAGCCACCTTGACCACCGAAACCACCTTGATTACCACCGAAGCCACCTTGACCACCGAAGCCACCTTGACCACCGAAGCCACCTTGACCACCGAAGCCACCTTGAGGCTGACCACCACCAAAACCGCCAGCACCTTGAGCACCAGCAGGAGCACCAGCAGGACGTGGATTACGTGCAGGAACAACTGTAGAAATCGCATGTTTGTAAACCATTTGGCTTACAGTATTTTTTAACAAAACTACATATTGGTCAAATGATTCAATATGACCTTGTAATTTAATACCATTCACAAGGAAGATAGAAACAGGAATACGTTCCTTACGGAGAGAATTTAAGAACGGATCTTGTAAAGTTTGACCTTTAGACATGTTATAACTCCAAAAAATTAAAAATCAGCGCAAAAAACTATCTTTATTTCTCAATAAAAATTATAAAAAAGATAGTTATTAAATTTTGCTTTATCCGTAACACTTTCGCAAGTCTTCTTGGGCCTGCTTGACCGTCAAATATGTTTTAAAATTATGCGATTCTTGCAAAGATCTTAACCAAGTATATTGACGTTTTGCCAGTTGTCGTGTTGCAAATAAAGACTTATCCTCCATTTCCTGTCGTTTTTTGATACTTAGATCACTTTTTTGTATAAATTCTAGAGCTTGACGATAACCAACTGAGCGCATGGATGGCAAATTATCATTTAAATCGTATTTTTCAATCAGCCCTTCCACTTCATGTAAAAATCCGATATCCCACATGATTTTTAACCGTTGTTCGATACGCTTGTGTAATTCTACACGATCAGGTAATAAGGCATGATTATGAAATGTGTAGCGATATGGTATATTTTTGGGTTGTTCAGCTTGTAGTTTTGTAATTGGCTGTCCAGTCAGCTTAAATACCTCCAAAGCACGAATGATGCGCTGTTTATCACTGACCTTAAATTTCTGCCCCGCCAGAGCATCAACCTCACATAATTCCTGATAAACCGACTCCCAGCCTTCACGCTCCGCTTTAGCCTCAATTTCTGCACGTACTGCATAATCGGCACTGGGCAAATTACTTGACAATCCCTCTAATAAAGCCTTGAAATACAGCATGGTACCACCCACCAGAATAGGTGTTTTACCACGTGCATGGATATCATCAATTAAGCTACAGCCATCCTCTACAAACTGGGCGGCCGAATACACTTCTAATGGAGTGATAATATCGATTAGATGATGCGGATAACGTGCCTGCTCTTCTTTCGTTGGCTTCGCGGTACCAATGTCCATATCTCGATAAACCAGCGCAGAATCAACAGAGATCAGCTCAAAATGACCCTGCTCATAAAGTTCACATGCCAAAGCGGTTTTACCACTTGCAGTTGGTCCCATTAAATTGATGACCGGCAATTGATTCGACATGTACAACTACTCTCCTCGAGCAAAAAGTTTATCTAATTGTGAAAGTGGAAATGCACGCCAGGTTGGACGTCCATGGTTACACTGACTGGCAAATTCGGTTTGTTCCATCTGGCGCAGCAAGGCATTCATTTCCGAAAGACTTAAAATACGATGCGCACGTACAGCACCATGACAGGCCATACCTGCTAAAATTTGGTCACGCTTTTGCAACAATCCCTGTGCTTCATCATTGGGATCGAGATCATTGAGCAATTCAGGAACCAAAGCAGCAAAATCTGCCTTGTGCAAAATGGCAGGAACTCCGCGCACAATCACCTGCTCATCGCCATATTGATCTATTTCCAAGCCCAAACGTGCCAACTGTTCTTTTAAATCATCCACCCGCATGGCTTGCATACGGCTAATACTAATTACTTTAGGAATCAGCAATTGTTGTGATGTCCAGAATTCAGGCTTATCCCATGCGGCTTTCATTTGCTGCAACACAATGCGTTCATGTGCGGCATGCATATCGACAATAATCAGGCCTTCAGAGTTTTGTGCCAGAATATAAATGCCATGTAACTGTGCAATTGCAATCCCGAGTGGATGCTCATCTACATAGGTCGATTGCAGCTTTTCAATATTATCACTATTACTTAGGCTATTTATTTGAGAAGAAGCAGTATCAATTTCTTCTCTTAACGGTGCCAGATAGCTTTTCAGGGCATTATTCAGCTGTTGTGAACCCACATAGCTATTTGCAGCCGGAGATGAAGCATAATGTACCGTTTGCGGACTGCTGGCATTAAAATCACTGAGCAAATCGGTGGAAATTTGCGCTTCCGGTTGTGGCGTATACGCATCTACCGCTTTATGCAGTTGAAATTGTTCCTGATAACGTGGTTGCGGCTGCAGCGCAGCAATCTGGTCTGCTTCATCCCTTTTCATGGCCGAAGCCAGTTCTGCTGTGGCCGTTTGAAATTCAGACAATTTTTCTTTAGCAAAATGACGTACAAACTCATGTACTTCACGCTGGTTTAAAAAACGGATTTCATGTTTGGTTGGATGCACATTGACATCAATATTTTCAGGATCAACTTCTAAAAACAGCAAATACGCCGGATGTTGATGACCGTGCAAAATACCATCATAGGCCATACGCAAGGCATGTGAGATCGTTTTGTCTTTGACAATCCGACCATTCACATACACATATTGCAAATCGGCTTGAGCACGCGCATCTGAGGGATGCCCTAACCAGCCAGACAAGCGCATATTGATACTGTCAGCATCAATCCAGTACGCATTTTCGGTAAATTGTCGGCCCAAGAGCTGCTGCACACGCTGAAAACGCAGCTCACCGCTATCTGCAACCGGTAAATTGAGACGAATAGTGTTGTTATGCTCCAATACAAAACGGATATCGAAATGGGTCAATGCCAGACGGCGCACGATTTCTTCAATATGACCAAATTCCGTCGCCTGTTTTTTTAAGAATTTTCGACGTGCGGGCACATTAAAAAATAAATCCTGCACCCGAATATGGGTGCCTTTTTGTGCTGCAACCGCCTGAATTTCCTGATGATCAAAAGCTGTGCCATTCACTTCCACCTGATAACCGATACCTTCATCATTTTGACTGCTAATCAGGGTCAGGCGTGACACCGCAGCAATCGATGCCAAAGCTTCACCACGAAAACCCAAGCTAACAATGGCCTGTAAATCCTCTGCTGTCTGGATTTTACTGGTGGCATGCCGCATGACGGCCAAAGCCAAATCGTCAGGATGAACCCCATGACCATTGTCAATGATTTCAATCAGGGTACTGCCGCCTTGCTCAACCCGAATAATAAGCTCCGTCGCACCTGCATCAATTGAATTTTCTAATAATTCTTTGACCACCGATGCTGGACGTTCAATCACCTCACCTGCTGCAATCTGGTTCGCCAGTGCAGGATTAAGGGTATGAATACGACGTTCGCTTAAATTATCACGCATTGTTAAAATGGCTCTCTAATGCTTGGTTTAATGCTGCAGACGAGAAACTTAAACTAGCAGTACGCATCAGTTCATCTTCAGACTTTTCAATATTGATAATCAGGTCAGGCTGTGGAATTTCATCGCCACCTTTGGATGGCCATTCAAATAAAAATAGCGCATTCAGCGTTTCCAAATAGTCACGAATGCCCATCAGTTCCAGTTCATAAGGGTCATTTAAACGGTATAAATCGAAATGGAAGATGTCTTTTCCATGAATATTATACGGTTCCACCAAGGTATAAGTGGGGCTTTTTACCGCCCCTTGATGGCCTAAGCTTTGCAAAAAATAGCGTGTCAGTGTGGTTTTACCCGCGCCTAAATCACCAATTAAATAAATTACACCCGTTGTAAAATGCTGCGCCAAAACCTGTGCTAAATTTTGGGTATCGTCTTCATTGTTTAAAGCCAAATTAAATGAATACTGCATATTACTCACGACAAGATTCAAAAGAACAATTATGATAGCATCGCACCGCTTTATTGCCCATGTTCACACTTCCAAATATGGAACTTTTCCTGCATTTCATTGTAAATAGCAGTGATTTTATGCACAGCAGATTGATCTACGACAAATCACATGACCAGTACTGAATTTCTTCCGCCCATGATTGATGGTGTTAGCGCAAGTAAAGTTTTTCTTCCTAAAACCTCTACTGCACCAGACAGTGTATATCAATATCTTTGTCAGCAATTTCCGCATATCAAGCCTGCTGAATGGCAACAACGTTTTACTGACGCTTTAATTTATGATGCCGCAGGCAATATCTTAACGGTTGATGCACCTTATAATGAAAATAGTCATGTGTTCTATTACCGTTTTTTAGCCCATGAAATACCCGTTCCGTTTGAACATAAAGTTTTATTTGAAAACAAACATTTGCTGGTCATCGATAAACCACATTTTTTAACCATCAGTCCGACGGGGCAATACGTACAGGAAACCCTGCTGGTACGATTAAAAAAACAGACCGGCAATGAATTTCTAACCCCGATTCATCGTTTAGATCGCGAAACTGCCGGTGTGGTTTTATTCTCCAAACAGGTTGCCAGCCGTGCAATCTATCAGGAGATGTTCGCCAAACGTGAGGTAAAAAAAACCTATCACGCTATTGCACCGTTTCATGCCACTTTAACATTTCCATGTTATACACGTTATCGTATGGAAAAAGGTGAACCCTTCTATACCATGCAAGTGGTTGAAGGCAAAATAAATAGTGAAACAGAGATTGATCTGATCGAACATGATAGAGCATGGGGAAAATATGAGCTAAAACCAACCACCGGCAAGCAACACCAACTGCGGCTGCACTTAAGTAGTTTAGGCATTGCCATTAAAAACGATCCCTTTTATCCAACAGTACAACATAAAAGAGAAGATGATTTTTCTGCACCACTGCAACTGTTAGCCAAACATATTGCATTTATTGATCCCCTGAGTGGACAGAACATGACTTTTTCATCCCATTTTGACCTAACATTGTAATATCTTTGTCATTACAAAATATTTTGGTAAATCGAACGTATGAATATTGAAATTACATTCAATTTGATTAAAATAAATGCTGAAAAGTTAAGTAATTAGACGTATTTAAAAAATCATGAGAAAAACCGAAGTTTATCAAATACGACTGGATTCCCAAGAAAAAAAGCATGCTTTTGCAGTATTTAAACAATTGGGCATTACGCCTGCACAAGCAGTCCGACTATTTTTCAAACAAGTTGTTTTAACAAAATCTATTCCATTTTCTATTGAAAATCAGAATATTAACCTTGATCAACTGCAAAAAATCCGAAAATTAAAGCAACAACAAAACACTTCAAACACCTCTACAGAACAGGCTGTTTCTCATGATCAGGACTTTGATCTGGATGACGACCATCTTGACCTTTTTGAAGAACTGAATGCCATTTTGGGTGAAAGTGACAAAACTTAACACTGTCGCATTTACAAACAAAATTTAGAAAAATTCTCATAAAAACTTAGGTATGCTTCATGCAAAGACTATAAAAAAGCATGGAGTATCGCATGATCGTACGACGCGCCTCTTTAGAAGATTTACACCCCCTTGCTGTTTTATTCGATGAATACCGTCAATTTTATGGTGCTTCTTCTAATCTGGATGTATCTTATCAATTTTTAAAGCAGCGATTTCAAAATCAGGAAAGCATCATTTTCATTCATGTAAAAGATGATATTTTTACCGGTTTTATTTTGTTATATCTCGGCTTTTCATCAGTCGCCTGTAGCACCTATTACATTCTGGATGATGTTTACGTCACCCCGACTTTTCGTCGTCAGGGTTCAGCCAAACAGCTCATCGATACTGCGATTTTATTTGCACGTCATGAAAACGCTCAACGTATCAGCCTACAGACGCAAAAGAATAATTATCAATCCTATCAGCTTTATCAAAAAATGGGTTTTGTCAAAGATGATGAATTCCAAACCTATCATTGTTTCCTGAAATAACAATTAAGCTGTCATTCTTGTCTTGGCTAATTCCACCTGTTCGGGGCTTAAATAGATCCAATGCCCTTCTTGTAAATCTGTTAACTCCAAAGCGCCAATCTGCTGACGATGCAATCGCTCTACTTTATTCCCCACTGCGGCCAGCATGCGCTTGACCTGATGATAAACACCCTGATGAATAGTCAGCTGCAATTCATGTTCAGCCAGTAGAATGATATCAGTCGCGGCAAAAATACCCGATTCATTGCGCAATTCCACCCCCTGCTTTAACTGCTGAATTTGCTCTTCCGTTACAGCATCAGCGGTTTGCATACGGTAAACTTTGGCCACATGTTTTTTCGGATGGGTTAAGGCCTGTAGAAATTGTCCATCATCAGTCAATAACAACAATCCACTGGTGTCCTGATCTAGACGACCCACACACTGCAAGCCACGATTCATCAGCACATCATCAAATAAATCAAATACGCTAAAATGATGGGTGGCCTGATGTGAACACTCATAACCTTGCGGCTTGTTTAAGGCAATATACACTTTTTCCCGATAATCAAATGTTTCACCATAGACCGTAAAAGTTAAATCCTTTAAATCCAGTTTATGTTTTGGATTGCTGATGACTTCCCCTTGAATGGCAATCGCTCCGTTTTTAATGAGCTGCTGGCAATGTTTACGCGAACCAAAACCCTGGGATTGCAACATCTTTTCCAACAACATAGACCTAACCTTTTACTCTCACGGAATGCGCATTCTATACTGAAATGAGGGGTATTTTTATTGTTCCTGCTTTTTCGGGCAAATCTTCCATCAAAACCTTATACAATAGTAATGATTTATAAATTTCTCCCTTGAAATAATGTCCCATCTCGATTTAAACCTGATTGTCCTGCTGGTTTTATTGGCCTGTGGTATCTTTAGCCATAATAGTGCCGTAACGATTGCTGCAGGTGTACTGATCGTTTTTCGCATTACCCCGCTGAGTGAATATTTTCCCTATCTGCAACAACATGGTTTAAATATTGGCATCATTATTTTAACTATTGGCGTTCTGACTCCGATTGCCAGTGGCAAAATTCCCGGCGATGCCATTTTAAAATCCTTCTTGAGTTTTAAATCCTTACTTGCCATCGCCATTGGCGTACTGGTCGCATGGCTAGGTGGACGCGGAGTCAAACTGATGAGCAATCAGCCTGACGTGGTTGCAGGCTTGCTGATTGGTACGGTTGCAGGTGTGGCAGTATTGCGCGGCGTTCCTGTCGGCCCTTTAATTGCAGCAGGGATATTAACCCTGTTTATTGGTCATTCTTGATTTTTTATTCTTAAGCCTGACAACGGATGATTGACAGGCTTGATCTGCACACTTTATGCAGCTTTTCGAAATAAAATTCTGGTTAAAAGCATGCCAATCAGGGACATGCTTGCCATTAAAATTCCGACCCAAAACCATCCACCTGTGGCCAGTACAATTGAGGCAATCAAAGGCGGCAACAGAAATTGAGATGTGGCGGAAAATTGCAAGACTAATCCTATTGTAGTGGTAATGGCAATCGGCTTTGCGGAAAAATTTAATACTTGAGAAAACACGACCACTGCGACCAAACCGCCAAATAATGAAAAGCTCAAAACCAATATAAATTGCAGAATAAAGGGCAAAAATTCGCGTAACAGATAAAAACTCAGGGCACAGACCATTAAGGTGGCAAAACCGGTTTGGACTAAAGTTTGAGGCCGCAAACCACGCTGTAACATTAAACCACACACAAAGGTGCCAACAGCATTGGCAATCGCCACGATTGCCGTTAAGGCTCCTGCCACGGCTAAAGGAATTTGATATTGCTGATAAATGCTGGGCAAAAATCCCACCAGACTCAACCATTGTCCGGCATATACACCAAAAATAGCGGCCAGAATCCAGGCTGGAGGATGTTTTAAAGTCAGTTTAATTAAATCAAATACTGCAACCAACTGGGTATGGGTCTGCACTGCGGGAATAACCCTGTAAATCACAGCTGCCAAAGCCAGTGATAATATCCCGAAACATATCCAAACCCCTTGCCAGCCCATACTATTGATCAGGAATGGCGTACACAGTAAGCCTATTCCCATTCCGCCTCCCATATAGGCGCTCCATAGCCCCATCTTGGCTTGTAACTGCTCGAGCGGAACCAGTTGGCGGATAAAAGCAGGACCACTTAAGGTAATCAGTAAAAATCCGAAACCTTCAACCACACGCAGTGCAAGCAACGTCGGGAATTCCTGCACAAAACCACCAGTGAAACTGGCGAATGCGAGTAAACTCAAGCCCAATAGTACACAGCGTTTTAAGCCAATTTTAGCGGTATAACTACCCAGCACGAGTGCCATGCACATACCGGCAACCTGTACCAGAGATAATAAAAAACCGGCTTGCACCAAGCTGATGCCTAACTCGGCTTGGAGTACAGGAACCGCGGGTGGCAACTTGCCTACATGCATGGCAGCGACAAATCCTGCTGCAATAATCCATAAATCTTTGCTGAGCCAACGCATGGCACTCACAACCTTCTCCTTCGGCAATTCCAGCGTTAGACTAGCAAGAATAAAAACGATTATTTATCGTTGATTTGAATAAGCTAAGAGCTTGTAACAATCAATCTAGCATTGACTCGGATCATGAAAAAATTCCCTATAAGGCTTTGATTCTATATAGGATTCAAGCATGATTTTTTAAGCAGAATAATACGGATTACGCTTTTGCGAGAATTTTTCCAGTTGTTTCAGGAAACCCTCAAAATAGCTTTTTTCTTTTTCTTCAGTTCGATAACCCGCATACAAGGTCCGGCGCAAACCACTCGCAGAAACGCAATCCAAACGGCGCGAAGTCACCCATCCCTTTTGTTCATATTCATTCACCACCCAGTCTGGAAGTGCAGCAATACCTCGCCCACTGGCCACCAGTTGAATCAGCATTTGGGTTAAATCCGTGGTCCGGATCTGTTTGGGTTGAATATTGGCAGGAATAAACAGTTTCGCCATGATATCCAGACGGTGCTTATCTACCGGATAAGTAATCAGAGTTTCCTCTGCCAATTCCTGCACGGTAATACGTTCTGCACGAACCAGTGGATGAGTGTTCGACAAGACCAGACGTGATTCATATTCAAAAATCGGAAAATATTCGATGCCTTTTAAGGCAATCGGATCTGCCGTAATTAACAGGTCAAATTCGGCATTTTGCAGCAGTTCATGTGGATTGGCTTCAAAGCCGGAAGCAAAATCCAGATCTACATCTGGATATAAGTGGCGATACTGGTTGAGCAGTGGCATTAACCAGTCAAAACAGCTATGACATTCAGAGGAGAAAATAATACGCCCAGTCTGGCCATGCACAATACGGGTAATATCTGTCTGGGTAATCTGAATTTGTGGCAGTACATCATCTGCCAATTTGAGCAAACGCTGCCCCACATTGGAAAAAGTGACCGGTCGGCTACGGCGATTGACCACCTCTACCCCATACCAGTGATCGAGTTCTTTTAACTGATGTGAAATAGCCGATGGTGTTAAACACAAGTCATTGGCAGCAGCCACCAGTGAACCATGTTCACGCAGAGCAGTCAGTGTTTTTAAATGGCGAATTTCTAACATATTAATAGTCATTCCAACAGAGCATAATTTTTGAGGCCTTGTACGTGAAGCCCAAAAGCAAAAAATCACATAATGAATAAAAATAATTTTAACATGAAAATAATGAGTTTGATTCATCTTTATTTTTGTTCATGATAGTTGCAACAAAATGAGATCATCTATCTCCCTGGAAATATCATGACTTTAACTACACATATTTTGGGCTACCCACGCATTGGTGCAAAACGTGAACTTAAATTTGCAGAAGAAAGCTATTGGAAAGGTGAAATAACTCAAGCAGAATTTTTAGCAAAAGCCCAAGCGCTAGAAGCAAGTAACTGGCAAGCACAAATAGATGCCGGCTTATCTTTGGTGACTGTGGGTGACTTTGTATTTTATGACAGTATTTTAACCCATGCCGTGCGTTTAGGAGTAATTCCAGCCCGCTTTAAAGAAGCTGAAAAGCTAAATCAAGTTGATCAACAGTTCTATTTGGCACGGGGTCGTGCACCCCACTGCACCGATGTTGCTGCACTAGAAATGACCAAATGGTTTGACACCAACTACCACTACTTAGTACCTGAATTAAATTCAGCACAACAGTTTAAAGCTGATTTTTCTGATTTACTGGCGCAAGTCGATCGCGCCAAGGCATTGAATCAACCACTTAAAGTGGTACTCCCTGGTTTAGTCAGCTTTCTGTATTTATCCCGTATTGTCGATGCAAATACAGCAGAAGCAGAAAAACATGCCTGTGAATGTGGAAATGATCATGCTGACATAAGCGCAGATCAGACAAATTTAAAATTTGTAGATGCATTGCTGCCAATTTATGCAGCATTATTCGATGAACTCAAAGCACGCGGCGTAGAATATGTACAGGTCGATGAACCGGCTTTAGTACTTGATCTTGCACCAGAATGGCAAGCTGCATTTGAACAGGTTTATTATCTGTTACAACGTCATGATGGTTTAAAATTGATTGTGGCAAGTTATTTTGAAACTCTAGGTGCCAATTTAAATCTTGCTGTCAATCTTCCAGTTGCAGGCTTACACATTGACATTACCCGTGAAAAAGTGGGTGAGTTTTTCTGGAAAAAAGTCATTGACCAATTACCAACACACAAAATCTTGTCTTTGGGCTTAATCAACGGTCGTAGTGTTTGGGCAAGTGACCTAGTGGCCCTGAATGATATTGTTCAAACAGCACAAAAATCTTTAGGTGAGCGTTTATGGCTTGCTACGGGCTGTTCATTGCTGCACGTGCCGGTTGATCTGCGTTCTGAAACTATTCCTGCTGAAGTAGATGGCAAACTTGCTTTTGCCCGCCAAAAACTAGAGGAGCTTGTCGCCTTAGCAAACGGTCACATTTATGCAAATGGAAAACTTTCTAAAGCTGTGGATGCACCATTTGATTTAGTGGCCCAATCTCGCCAAGCACCGTTTGAAATTCGTTTCAAGGCCCAACAAGAAAAACTGAAGTTGCCTTTGATCCCGACCACGACCATCGGTTCATTCCCACAAACTGCTGAAATTCGTGCAGCACGTGCAGCCTGGAATAACGGAAATTTGACCAACGATGCCTATGAAGCAGCAATGAAAAAAGAAATCGCATATGCGATTCAACAGCAAGAAGAACTTGGTCTAGATGTTCTGGTACATGGTGAAGCCGAACGTACCGACATGGTTGAATACTTTGCAGGTCTGCTGGACGGCTTCTGGTTATCCAAGTTTGGTTGGGTTCAGTCTTACGGTAGTCGCTGTGTTCGCCCGCCAATCATCGTGGGGGATATCACTCGTCCAAATGCAATGACAGTGAAATGGATTGAGTATGCCAATACCTTATCTGACAAGATTGTCAAAGGCATGTTGACCGGCCCGGTTACTATTCTAAACTGGTCATTCCCTCCTGCGCATCGGACTCGTCGTGAAGTATGTTTACAGCTGGCTGAAGCAATCCGTCAGGAAGTCTCTGATCTGCAAGATGCTGGTGTCGAAATTATCCAGATTGATGAAGCGGCATTCCGTGAAGGTTTACCCCTGCGTAAAGCCGATCAGGCTGAATACTGGGATTGGGCGGTAAAATCGTTCAAACACTGTTCAAGCAGCGCACGTGTGGATACGCAAATTCATACCCACATGTGTTATTCAGACTTTAAAGACTGCCTGCCACAAATCACAGCGATGGATGCAGATGTCATCACGATTGAAACTTCCCGTTCAGGTTTACAGCTGTTAGACGTGTTCCACGAGCAAGGTTATCCCAATGCAGTTGGTCCAGGTGTGTATGACATTCACAGTCCACGTACCCCTACCAGTGACAACATGCGTACCGTGATTGATGGTGCATTAAAAACCATTCCTGCTGAACGTTTATGGGTCAATCCGGACTGCGGCTTAAAAACACGTGGTTGGGCTGAGACGAAAATAGCACTGGCAACGCTAGTGAAAATGGCCAAAGAAGTACGTAAAGAGCTGCAAGCTGCATAATCCAGATTGCACAATAAAAATAGCTCCTTTATCGGAGCTATTTTTAGCATCCAATTCAGGATGAACTAACTAAAATTATAATATTGTCCTGTACTAAAATCATACAGCGTTATGGTCGAGCCAGAAATGGTAATTTCGTAGTAACTTGAGTTGCCATAATGATAGCCTTCGTATTTTTTTATGCCTTTCTTTTTTAAACTGATAAATTCGCTATGACCATAATCATACAGGTTAAACTCACGGCCGGTGTTTCGTCCCTCAAAAACAGCTGATCGGTGATAATCATAAAGTTTTGCCTCGCCCGCATTGACGTTGCCGCTGATTTGAGAATAGGCACTTTCATTGTAATCATAAATATTTGACTTATGATTGCCGAATTCCAGCTTGGCCACCACCAAAGCCAAAGCCGCTCGCTGATACTGTTTCATTTATTTTCCTTTTAATTTTTATTTTAAGTTAATGAAAAAATCATCCTGTTTTTTCAACTTTAAAACTGATACAGATTATTGTTCTTCACAAATAACATAACAAATTATTTTTCTAACTCAAAGTGATGATTTTTTGCAATGCAAGCCATGTATGAAATGTCAACAGAACCTAAATATCAGCTTAATCTGGCAATTTTTTTCCGCAATGTGGGCAATAGGCATATTGCTCGCGTTCTTGCTTCAATGCTTCTTCTCGTTGCTCGCGCAGCAACTGGAAAATAATATTGCGCGTTTGCTCTGAAGTGAGTCCCACCTCTTTACGCATACTTTCTATTTTTTCCTGATCATTGAATAGATCAATTTCAGAACTTTGCAATAACTCTCTAAATTTCAATTCCAGATTCTGCTTACGCTGTTCGAGTTCATAGGTCAGGCCGGTTGCCAAGATACCTGCCGGTAAAGCGGCCAGCCCCACGCCTAAAATGGTAATAATTGCGCCCAAAAAACGCCCCAAAGGAGTAATCGGTGTTACATCTCCATAACCCACAGTGGTCAAGGTCACTACCGCCCACCACATCGATGCTGGAATTGAAGTAAACACCTCAGGTTGAGCTTTACTTTCGACCACGTAAATACAGGCGGCAGCCATCACAATCATGATGCTTAAAATAAAGAGAACCGCCTGAAAAGACCCTTTTTCACGTTCAATCACGCGCAATAGAATTTGCAGGGAGACAAAATAGCGTGTCAACTTTAACAGTCGCATGAGCCGTAAAATTCTCAGGAAGCGTAAATCAATCGGCACCCAGAAATTAATATAAGCTGGCAAGATGGCAAATAAATCAATGATTGCTGCACCACTTTTGACCCAGTTCAGGCGATTCTTCCAGGCACTGTAAAATGGATTTTCTTCGGCAACTGACCAAAAACGGAGTAAATATTCAAGCGAAAAAATGAAGATAGAAAAATATTCGAAAAAATCGAAAAATGCCGCATAGGATTGATACACATCATTTACCGACTCCAATAATATGGCTGCCGCATTACCCAGGATCAATAAAATTAAAAAATAGTTGATCGTCCGACTAAACCTGGTTTCGTAGTCTTCATTATGTAAATTGTTATAAACGAATCTTCTTAGTGTATACCACGTGCTAAATGCCATAGCCGTACATGTTGTAATTTAAAGGCTGTAGTTTAACCCAAGTTGGAAAAGATGTAATGCGTGACAAGCCAAGAAGCCCTCATCACGCATTCATTTTATTTTATTTCAATTTATTCAACAAAAAGCAAAGCTAAACGTACTTGGTCATAGCCCATACGTGGACTGGTCGCTTCTACAATCGGACGCAGCTTAATTGCACCATCCTCACTAAAGTTTTCAGGACTTTGACGTTTCATCAAGCGTTTATAAATTTTACGCACCTGTTCCACCACTTCATCCCCCGGATGAGCCACGGAAATGTCCAAGCCCTGCTCTTTATGTAATTTCGCCAAATGATTGATAATGGTCGCAGGAGTCAAGCCACGCTCAACGGCAATATCCTGAATTTCATAACCTTCTTCAAACAATTCACGAGTTTCATCCAGTGTGGCTGTCGCATAATTGGTTTTGCCACCACTTTTCGCTATTTTCTTTTCATTACGCTGAATTTCAGCTTCATTCAAGGTACCACCACAGTGACGAATAAAAGCTTTATGCTGCGGTGTTAAATCAATCAGTTGGAAGTGATTTTCCGCTTCTTCAGACAGTTCCTGAAAACGTCGATCGGCCTTAATGGCCAAACTGTCCAACTCCAAAGCCTGTTCATTCATACCCAGCAGCTTTAAGCCACTTAATGCTTTTAAACGCGACAACGCCACATAACCCTGACCTTTCTCAAAGGTATGCGCCAGATTAATCTCGGCCGCTTCCAGCGTCATGCCTTGCGACTTATGAATAGTAATGGCCCAAGCCAGACGTAATGGAATCTGCTGAAAACTGGCAATAGTTTTACCTGCATCATTATCGACTGACCAGGTTTCAGGTTCCACCAGCAGTACCGTACCGTCGGTTAATTTTACTTTTGGCAAAATGCCATATTCATCATCTTCTTCAAAGCCAATGACCTCGCCCAGACTGCCGTTAATATAGCCCATATCAAAGTTGTTTTTGACAAACATGACCTTGGCATTTTTCTTTAAAGTCAGGTTTTCAGGCGCACGAACCGAAGATTTTAGGGTTTCAATCAGCTTGTCATTGCCATCACAGATGGCGTCAAACTGCTTGCTTTCGGCATCAATAGCATTCAGATGCTTAAAGTTGATGCTATCCACATCCATATTGTGGGTATATAAACGGGTAAAGGTTTCTCCCACGTTCTGCTGGCGGGTCTGCTCCAAAGCCTGAAGATGTTCGACACTTATACTCTGGTTGCGAATAGCATTTAAAATATCATTTAAATAGTCATTACCTTGTCGGTGCTGCTCGGTCAGATAACAAACGCGAAATTTGGCTTCCACCCACGCATCCGACATAAAGCAGAATTTATCCCGGTTACGTTCTTCATTTTTACCTACCGGTGGCAACTGGAAAAAATCGCCAGCAACGATGACCTGAATCCCGCCAAAGGCTTCATCACTTTCTTTAAAATATTTTAAAACCTGATTGACCAGATTCAGCTGCTTGGCATGCAGCATGGAAATTTCATCAATAATCAGTACCTGGGCATTTTCTAAATGCTCTTTAAGGTACTTGCGCTCTTTCATGTTTTTCAGGTCAGCATCGGATAAAAAATCCTTGATGCCGATTCCCGCCCAGGTATGAATGGTCATGCCATTCATATGCGTTGCAGCAATCCCGGTTGATGCCGTAATCGCCACAGGCACCTTACGGGCTTTTAAATAATTGATGTACTGATTGAGTGTATAGGTTTTCCCTGCACCTGCCGAACCTGTTAAAAAGACATTTTCGCCCGCTTTCAAAAGCTTGAGTGCAGTTTCTTGTTTCATAAGACCTATAACCGTAAATTAACGGCTATAGCCTACCGATTTTTTCCCTAAAAGTTAAGCCCAGAAAAAAGTTTAGCGACAGCCACTGTCACTTAAACGGCGCAAACTGCTGGTTTAACCAGGAGATAAATTGCAACGCAATATTGACAAAAAGATATTCGGTTTTTCTATTATGCGGATATTCCAGCTGGTCATAGATCAGCTGACCTTCTCGCAGGTAGCAGCCTAAGGTCATATGCAGCTTGCCGGTTTGTGAAACCATATGAAAAGCCACATACTCTCTTTCCATAATGCGCTGTGCATAGCTTGCCGCCAGACAATTCTGACATCTCTGCGACTCTTCAATAAGACGGTCCAGATCTGTCAATTCTTCAAAGCTCCAGCTGGAAAAGTACATGAATTTTTCCGGCATCACAGCTTGCCAGACCGACACCGCATAATTTTTCCTGAGCTGGCTGATAATTTCCCGCTTCTGGATGTGATTATGCCAATCCGTGGCCTGATGATAAAACCCGATCCAGCTGGTATTTTTCGCTACAGGCTGATTATCCTTAAAAAACTCAACCAGATAATCTCGCACATAGGAGTCGAACACCGACACCCGGATATTTCGACCACGCAGATAAAAAATCTGCCGGAACTCATCCTGACGCATTTTGTAGTGCTGCAATACGCTATAAAATTCGCGATTTTGATGGGTTTCCGGTCGGATATATGCCATTAAATCATTGCCGAAACCTCGGGTTATTTTGTGCAGATACAACATATAGGCCTGCATCACCCGACTTAAACGCAAATAGATTTTCTTGACTGTTTGCTCATTTCCTTGTGTGACATTGCGCATTAAGTCCATCCATTCATCCAGATACAAAATGGAAGGGCTGATGGCAATGCGATGGTCTTCCAGAGACTGGCTCTGTCCTTTAAGCATCATACTCTGATTATCTTCATGCTCAAACCAGGCTTCCTGCATGGCAAAATAATGACAGCTATGAATAAACATGCGTGCTGAACAATGCTGAAAGTACTGTAAAGTTGCCAAAATGACCTGGGGGTGAACCTGACTGCTATCGATAAAACTGAATGCCGTGACTGCTACCCGGACACTGCTCTGCTGAATATTACGGCTCAGCCAGTCCAGAACCTCGGCAGACTGTTTAAACAGCCAGTTTACCGCTCGCGGATAATCAAATAACGGTAATTTTGCGACTTTTTTTTGCCAGACTACAGTCGAGCAATGCAGAAAATTATGTTTTGAGAGTAAATTATCACGCTGCCAGAGCTCACGCCGCATTAAACGCACAAAGCCAAGCAAGGCAGGTTGTTCCTGGGCATGCCGATAGAGCAAATGGATATCATCCTGATGTTCCATTAACTCATGCAAGTTAAAACGCTCTTCAAATGAAAGTGCCATAATGCGGTACATGGCCACAGGTAAAAACTGTGCAGCGCTAAAACAAAACTCATCCAGCGCTTCCATTAAAGGTTGCAAGGGTAAAAATTCATCTCCGTACACCTTTTGAATGGAACACATCTCTTGTAACAAGTGGATGAGCGTTTCAGGCAATGCAGTTTTATTCATCACATAATCTGTTAAAACAGCAAAAGAATAAATGTTTGCCTTCATCATCAGCTGATCAATAATTTCAGCTTCAAGCAATGAAAGATTTTTCAGATACGCCCTTACCCGCTCGGTGCCCTGCACCCACAAATACACCTGATCCAGCAGTATCTGCCGCAGCTGTTGGGCTTTTTGACGCAAATAGAGGGAATGTTGCGGCTTTAAGTCATTGGTGAGAAAGTACAGATCATGAAGGATAAACTCTTCCAGTAGTTCAGCTTTTTGTCCAAGATAAGTAAAATCACCATGCAAAATGCTTTTCTGCGCAGAGTCAGGGGCATAAAATTGCAACTGAAACAGACCATTGGCCACTTGTACCGTATGCCATTCCTGATCAATACGAAACATATTTTGTGCATTCAGCCCACCGACAATATTGAGCTGATCTTGAAAAATGTCATTTAGACTTTTAGAAATTCTGAGTAACTGTTTCGCAATCCCTTGATATTGCGGTACTAAACGATCCTGTTCCATACTCGCCTCAAATTGAATAATCATCCTAAGATGAATTTAATCATTTTAATCATTTTAATCATTTTAATCATTTTAATCATTTTAATCATATAGTAATCTAGTAAAGATACTGTATGCTGAGTTCAAAATTTAAGCAAATTTACCTGATCAATTGCTAAAACTCAATCACTGCTTCATCCATTTATACTCGTGGAAATGAAACACAGACCAAACCTAGTCAAGCTTTTCTGTGGTCACGTTGTCGTTTTAAATCGTCTAAACCTGCATAAATTTGCTGCTGAATCTGATCACGAAAATCTTTTAATTGTTCCGTATTTTTGATATTCATCAAGCTTTGTCGCGGCATAAATTGAAAATAAAAAGGCAGACGCTTCGGAATGATACTTTTAGGCAAGGATGGAATGACATCACCATGACGCAACAATTTATCCAGTTGCGGCAACTTTAACAATTTTTGAAACCACGCGCTTTCAATAATCCGATTAGCATCGAATCCCAGCTCAAAAACTTCATCGCCTCCTAAAGCCGCAAAAGGGACAATATCATAGTTAAATTCTTGCGCGAGTTTTAGAAAACCGTAACGCTGTTTCCAGATCAACTGATAGGCCTCACCTTTTCTTTTTAAAACTTCTCGCCCGCCTCCTGGAAAGACCAGAATCGAATAGCCCTGCTGCATTGCTGCACGGATATAGGCTTTCTCGCCATCAACTGCACCAAATTTCTTAAACAGGGTACGCCAGCCAGGCAAATAAAAATGGCCATGATCAGCAACACTGACCACAGCCACTTTATGGTGATTATATAAATAATCAATCAAGATTGGTGAATCAAACACCCCATATAGGGTGTGATTCCCGACATACATTGCAGGTTTGGTAGCATCAATCTGTTCAGCCCCTAAAAAGGTTGGGGTGAAATACAGTTTGGACAACGCACTGAGGCATTTAATCCATCTGGCATCATGCTCAACCTGCAATAGATGATTCCTTATGCTACAACGTGTTTTTGCACCAGAACCGAGCCAACAGAATAACCCGCACCGAATGAACAAAGCAGACCATATTCACCATCATTCACTTCATGTGCGGTACGGTGTAATGCAATGATCACACCTGCAGAAGAGGTATTGGCAAACTCATCCAGAATAATCGGCACAAGCGCACGATCAGCATCTTTACCGACTACATATTTCAAGATCAGGTCATTCATGCTGGCATTGGCTTGGTGTAACCAGAAACGTTTCACATTGCTTGGTGCAATGTTGTTTTTCTCCAGCTGTTTGGTAATGATTTTTGCAACCAGCGGGCACACTTCTTTAAACACTTTACGACCGTCCTGACGGAACAGTTTGTCATCTACAACTGCATCTTCACTACGATTTAAATAACCGAAGTTGTTACGGATATTGTTAGAAAATTGCGTAAACAAATGCGTATCTAAAATGTCAAAACCAGTCTTCGTGGTCGTATCTTCAATAATCGATGCTGTCGCCACATCACCAAAAATAAAGTGGCAGTCACGTGAACGGAAATCGGTATGACCAGAGGTAATTTCTACATTGACCAATAAGACACGACGTGCACCGCTTCTGATTGCATCCGCAGCCTGTTTTAAACCAAAGGTTGCAGCCGAACATGCTACATTCATGTCATAGGCATAGCCTTGAATGCCCAAAGCGGTTTGGATCTCAATTGAAACAGCGGGATAAGCACGCTGGATGTTTGAACACGAAAGAATCACAACGTCGATATCTTCAGCTGTAACCCCTGCATTTTCCATCGCCTGTTTAGCAGCAATCACACCCCATTCAGCTTGAATGGAAAGTTCATCATTGCTACGTTCACGTAAACGCGGATATAGACGCTTCGGATCAAGGATACCTGACTTTTCAGCAACATAGCGACTTTTAACACCGGATGCTTTTTCAATAAATTCTGCATCTGAACCGCGACGCGCTTCAATCTCACCCGCTGCAATTTTGTCCGCGTTGTCGTGGTTAAACTGTTCCACATAAGCATTTAAACTTGCAACCAATTCATCATTGCTAATGGATTCTTCTGGATGATAAAGACCGGTACCGGTAATACGAATGCCCATGTAAAACTCCCGTTAATTTTGCGCTCTGTTAATTAATGCCCAATTGATGCCATACTTTTTGCAGGCGGGTTGGAGAAACCGGCATTTTTGTTTTCATTGGTTGTGAGAACAGGGAAATACGAAATTCTTCGACCATAAAGTACAGATCTTTCAGGCGAGCGTCATTTTTAAACTTAAACAATTTTTCCATCCATGGGTCAACTTGCTCAATGGCAGAATTATCCCTTTGCAGGTTATTTGGCAAGCGTTCTAGACGCAAGACCAAGGCCTTTAAATAGCGTGGAAACTCCTGCCATATATCAAAAGATTTGACATACACACAGTTGGAAAGACTCATTAAATCAAGCTGATCTTCAAGATCATCAATATTTTTTCCAAAGATAGAATCGTCTAAAACCAACAATTTTCGACGAATATCCTGCCATTGAATATAAATATCGCTCAGTATAGATAATGCCACTTGACCATGCGTTAGGAAAGATTTTTTTACATTTAAAAGCAAGTTTTGAAACTCTTCAGCATTGACAGGAAGCTCATTTATTGTCATCTGAAGGGTGGCATAAACCAACATTTGCTCCAGCTGAGCCTTATCGCCCAAAGGTGAATAAGCCAAAGCCAGCGGTTTGGAAATCTGTTTTTTCAGCTGGCGTACCAGATCGCCGAGCTGCATATAGACCAGACGAATGATCCCTTCCCGGTGCTGTTTAATCGCTTCAGCCTGATCATTAAAGGTCTGAATCACCACACCAGATTCATCTTTGGCATCTAGTTCTGCAAATGCTTTGGTCGGTACCAGCGCCTGATATTGCTTTACCACAACACCGGTCACCTTTTGTGAAGCTTCAAAAGTGAAATTTTCCGGGAAAACTTTAAATTCGCCTTTGAGCTGCTTGACCGGACTATGTGTTTCGGTACGGCAACGTGCTTTCAGTTCGGGCAGATCACGACCTTTTTCAATCACCCGACCTTTTTCATCAATCACTTTAATCAACGGCAGCAAATACTGCTCGATCCGTTCAAAGGAAAAGTCTTTTTCGCTAATTTGTTCGCCGCGTAGTTGAAAGGCCAAAAACTTGAAAATATGTTCACGCAAATTGACTGCATCTATTGCTTTCATCAGTTTGCGTGCAGTATCCGGAATCGGCACCAGATTGCGGCGCTTGTCTTTAGGCAAGGATTTCAATAAGGCTTCAATCAAGTCCTCACGCCAGCCGGGTATGCCCCATGACCAGATACCTTCATCGACCTGTGGCAAGGCCTGTAGCGGGATTTTAACCGTCGCTCCATCTTCATCATGGCTGGGATCAAAACGGTAGCTCGTTGCCAGACGCAAAGCACCATTATGCAAATAATCCGGAAATTGCTGGGTAGTCGGACGGTCATTCATCCACAGCACATCATCTTCGACAAATAAATAGCGCGGATTTTGCGGCTCAACCGTCGCACGCCAGTCTTCAAAACTACGGCGGCTCGCCACTTCTGGCGGTACTTTCTCGGCATAAAACTGATAGATGGTTTCTTCATCCACCACCAGATCACGACGACGCAGCTTATCTTCTACCCGTTCCACTTCTTCCAGCTTGAGCAGATTATGCTTCAAAAATGGCGGCATAATGCCGAGATTACCTGTGGTTAAGGCATCACGCAGGAAGATTTCATGCGCTGCCGGCTGATCGACTTTTTCATAGTTCATCAAACGCTTCGGTTCAATAATCAGGCCAAACAGGGAAATCTGGTCATAAGCATTGACGATACCGGCTTTTTTCGACCAGTGCGGCTCAAAATAATGATGTTTCAGTAAGTCACGCGCAGCCAGCAGAATCCATTCCGGTTCGATCTTCGCCAAGGTACGCAAATATACCTGAGAGGTTTCCACCATCTCAAAGGCCATTACCCACGGCGTATTGGTTTTATGCAAAGTCGATGCCGGGAAAATACGGGCTTTTTGCTGACGAACGGCCATAAACACATTGCGTTCATCGGTCTTATTGGCAATAAACGAAAGCAAACCGGTCAATAAAGCACGGTGCAAGTTTTCATAACTGGCTTTTTTATCATTAAAGGAAAGCTTTAAGCCTTGCGCCAATTCCGTCAACTGTTCATGGGTTTTCTTCCATTCGCGTAAACGTAACCAGCTTAAAAAATGCTGCCGTGCAAAATTACGACGCTTGTTCTCATTCATCGAGGCACGGTTAGCTTGCAAGGTTTCCCATAACTTGATGTAGAACAAAAAGTCAGAGTCACCTTCTTTAAACAAGGCATGCTTCTGGTCAGCTTGCATCTGTTTATCGGCAGGACGCTCTCGTGGGTCCTGTACAGCCAAAGCTGCGACAATAATCAGCACTTCATTGAGCACACCAAAATGCGCGCCGCCTAAAATCATTCGCGCTAAACGCGGGTCGATTGGCATTTTTGCCATCTGCTGACCGATTTTGGTTAATCCCCCTTGTGTTCCCCCTTTTCCAAAGGGGGAAGAAGTTACAGATTGCTTTTCATCTGTAACTTTAGGGGGATTTTTCTCAGAAAGTGCCCCAAGCTCAATCAACAACTTACGGCCATCATTAACCAAGCGATGATCTGGTGGCTCAATAAAGTCAAAACTTTCCAGATCACCCAGATTTAAACTCTGCATCTGTAAAATAACCGATGCCAGGTTGGTACGTTTAATCTCTGGTTCGGTAAATTCAGGACGGCTTTGGAAATCTTCCTCACTATACAGCCGGATACAAACACCAGGCGCAATACGGCCACAGCGGCCTTTACGCTGGTTGGCAGCCGCCTGTGATACTGCCTCAATCGGTAAACGCTGCACCCGTGAACGGTAGCTATAGCGTGAAATACGGGCAAAACCGCTGTCGATTACATAACGGATGTTGGGTACGGTTAAAGCTGTTTCAGCCACGTTGGTGGCAATAATAATGCGTCGTCCACCACCGCCAGGATTGAAAATCTTTTGCTGTTCAGCTATGGCTAAACGCGCATATAAAGGCAAAATTTCAGTATGCCGTGGACCATGCTTTTGCAAGGTTTCCTGCAATTCACGAATTTCCTGTTCGGTACTGGCAAAAATCAGAATATCGGCATGTTCAGGATGGCCTTTTTGCTGTGCATCGGCAAAACATTCTTCTACCGCTTGTACCACTGCACGCGGCAAGTTTTCTTCAAAGTCATCAAACTCGTCATCATCACTACCGCCAATACTCATTTCTGAAATTGGACGATAACGCACTTCTACCGGATAACTGCGCCCTTCCACTTCAAAAACAGGTGCACCGTTAAAGTAGTTACTAAAACGGTTTACATCTAAAGTTGCGGAAGTAATGATGACTTTTAAATCTTTGCGGCGTGGTAGAAGCTGTTTTAAATAGCCCATGATGAAGTCGATGTTCAATGAACGTTCATGTGCTTCATCAATAATAATGGTGTCGTATTTGGTCAAATAACGGTCATTGACCAGTTCAGCCAGTAAAATACCGTCCGTCATCAAACGAACTATCGAGTCTTGCGACCCCTGTTCGTTAAAACGAATTTTAAAACCAATGGATTCACCCAGCTTCTCCCCCACTTCTTCGGCAATACGCTGCGATACGCTACGCGCAGCCAGTCGACGCGGTTGGGTATGACCAATCATTCCGGTCAACCCACGACCGGCCAGCATGGCAATTTGTGGTAATTGCGTGGTTTTACCTGAACCGGTTTCCCCTGCCACAATAATCACCTGGTGTTGTTGAATCGCTTCAATCAACTTGTCTTTATATTGGGTAACAGGCAGGTCTTGATTGAGTTTGATGTTCGGAACACGGGACAGGCGCTCACGCACTTTATGATTCGATTTTTCTAATAATTCTTGATAGTGTTTTTCGTTGGCATCTTTACCTTTGCGTAGTCGATTTAAACGATGACGGTCACGTGCCATGACCCATTGATCTACATTTAAATGACTTAACACAGATAATTTATCCCAAAACAAAAAATTGAACTGAATATTTTACGCTGTAACGCCGCAGAGAGAAAGACAGGCAAATATTTATTCATGGCGTTTGAGGTAAAGAATATTCAAAAGTATGGGAAATAGATCATCAACCACGCTAAAATCCGCCACGTATAACAAGAGTTACACTATTCACCATCTTTAATGATGTTCACACACATCTTCTGATCACCATTACTCAGCCTAAAAATGATTCGAGCGTCAAAAATAAATTTAATTTAAAAAAATTTACCCTTGAATTTTAAGTCTCAAGCCTTCATGTTCTTAGACAAGCTGAAAAACTGCATATTTGTCATTTAATAATCATCTTTAAATGATTAAATAGATAAAGAATCAGATTTGGTGGAATTGTAGACTTTATATTAGTTAATTCGGTTTTTCCGATTTCAATAATGTAAAAATACTGTTTCAGCAATAAGAAAAAATTCGCTATCCTTTTGGAAATCAAATACAAACCTCAATCATGGAGACAATGATGAGCTTAATTAATACTGAAGTTAAACCATTTAAAGCAACTGCATTCCAAAACGGTCAATTTATTGAAGTGACTGAAGCTGATCTTAAAGGCAAATGGTCTGTTGTATTCTTCTACCCAGCTGACTTTACTTTCGTTTGCCCAACTGAATTAGGTGACCTTGCTGATAACTACGCTGAATTCAAAAAATTAGGCGTTGAAATCTATTCAGTTTCTACTGACACTCACTTCACGCACAAAGCTTGGCATGATTCTTCAGAAGAAATCAAAAAAATTGAATATGTAATGGTTGGTGATCCAACTTGGACTCTAGCTAAAAACTTTGACGTATTAATCGAAGCTGCTGGTCTTGCTGACCGTGGTACTTTCGTTATCGATCCTGAAGGCAAAATCCAAATCGTTGAAATCAACGCTGGTGGTGTTGGCCGTGATGCTCAAGAACTTCTTCGTAAAGTTAAAGCAGCTCAATACGTTCATGCTCACCCAGGTGAAGTTTGCCCAGCTAAATGGAAAGAAGGCGACGCTACTCTAGCTCCTTCAATCGACCTAGTAGGTAAAATCTAATCTCTATTTAGATTGAACTGATGTAAAAAACCACGCTCTTTTGCGTGGTTTTATACATTTTGAATAAAACACTGTTTTCAAATATCTTTAGTATTTCCTATAATTGTCAACATAACAGAATTTATATTTTTTACTTCAACAATAAAAAGCTGAATAGCGTACAGCCCTATTCTTCAATACAAAATATATCTATCTATAATTCATCAATTTAATATATTTATTTCTATTATATTTTGTCACTTTTTATTGTAATGTAAGTCTTATACAGGTTTGTGACGAATGTTTTACAAGGCTGCTCTACAGCGCATAACCTCTATAGCTTCACGTCAAATGACAGACAAAATCTGTGAAACATAATATAAAAAAGGAGTGCTTATGGGATCAATACTTACTGTAACTTCCTATACTTACAGTTCTTCATCACGTTATCTTAAAATTTTTTATAACAATGGTTCAGCAGAACTGTACCATCCAGTTCCGGAATTTATTTATAACAACATGCTCCGATGTCATGACAAGGCTGCTTTTGTACATAAATATTTAGAATATGACTTACATTTTACTCGCATTTCCATGGCTTGAATGATCAGGGCTCTGCCCTGATTCACAGATATTTTTATTCATACAAATTTATTTATAGCAAAGCATCAACAGACCTGAGCCAATCGATAAAGTCATACTCATAAAACGTTCATCACTTTTCACCAGTGCAATAAATTGCTGAACTTCTGCTGCATGTGATATGACATTGTCGACAAATATGACGCCATTTTTAGGATGCAGCATATGCGGCAAATACTGCCAGTAATCCATATAGGCATCCCGTTCAGCATCTAACAAAATAAAGTCATATTGCTGTTCGGCCTTTTCAAGAAAACTTTGTGCATCCCCTACCCAAAAATCAATCACTTCACTCAATTGTAGTTCATTGGCATATTGCTGAGCTTGCTGGGTACGTGCCGGATCAATTTCCAAAGTAGTGACATGACCTTGTGAAGTCTGTGCTGCATTCGCCAGCCATAAAGTCGAATAACCTGTTGAAGTGCCAATCTACAAAATATTTTTAGATTGTTGGATGCGCACTTGCATGGCTAAAAATAATGCAGAATCCGGTTCTATATTTCGATAACGTTGAATACGGTCTTTTTGTAAGGCATCAAATTTAATAAAACTTTGATGCAACTCCTGCATTCGCTTCTGGAATATTTCACTCATGCTCATCACAGCTATTCCTGTCTTGTTATTCTGTTGAGTCTAGCGTTTATTGATGTCGTTAATCTAGTTCATGAAGTTGCTTGAATTAATTTAAATCGTGGAACAACTGTACCATTATCGAGTGTGACCATTTCCTGAAACATTTCCAGGGGACGTACCCACATTGAATAATCGCCATACAAACATTGATATACCACCAGTTTCTCAGCTGTTTCACTATGCGTAGCAACATGAAAGACCTGATATAACTTGCCTTTATAGTGTTGATAAATCCCGACTTTGAATTGCATTTTTATAACCTTGTTAAAACATAGGGTCATCATAATCAAAATTACCCAGAAATATGCAGCAATTTATTAAAAATGCTCTAATTTCAACTTAATACTTGAATATTCACACTAAATCAGCATTTACTTAAGACAGTATTTTTGTAAAAAACCCATCAATCTATTAAACCGATTGTTTTTATAAAAATGAAATGTTTTACCTATTTAAATATTTAGCCTACTATAGCTTTATTAAATCAGCATTTACTCCCTTGGAGACATTAGCCATGTTAGACCAAAATACTTCAGCACAACTTAAAACACTCTTGGAACGTCTGGAAAGCCCGATTGAACTGGTCGCAACTCTAGATGGTTCAGATAAATCTGACAAGATTAAAGAACTGGTGACTGAAGTTGCAGCCTTATCTGATTTAGTCACTGCACGCTTCGACGGTACAAATAAACGTGCCCCAAGCTTTGGGGTGGCAAAACAAGGTGAAGAACCGCGTGTCTTCTTTGCCGGCTTGCCGATGGGACATGAATTTACTTCCCTGATTCTGGCCTTGTTACAAGTGTCGGGTTATGCCCCGAAAGTGTCGGATGAAGTCCTGGCACAGATCAAGGGTTTAAATTTAACAGCTGATTTTGAAGTGTTTGTCTCGCTCAGCTGCCATAACTGTCCTGATGTGGTACAGGCTCTAAACCTGATCGCCATCTATAACCCGGGCACCACGGCCACCATGATTGACGGTGCATTTTTCCAGGATGAAGTGGAACAGCGCAAGATCATGGCGGTACCAATGGTGTTCCAGGACAACGCCCACATCGGTCAGGGCCGTATGACGCTGGAAGAAATCATTGCCAAACTGGATAGCAATTCTGCAGCCAAAGATGCAGCAAAGTTAAATGCCAAAGACGCGTTTGATGTGCTGGTGATTGGTGGCGGTCCTGCAGGTAACACCGCAGCGATTTATGCGGCGCGTAAAGGCATTAAAACCGGAATCGTAGCGGAACGTATGGGCGGTCAGGTCATGGATACCATGGACATTGAAAACTTCACTTCCGTGCAGAAAACCCAGGGTCCGAAATTTGCCGCCGAGATGGAAGCACATGTACGTGAGTATGGTGTGGACATCATGAACCTGCAACGTGTATCCAACATCAAAGGTGCGGATGAAACGGCGAATGGCCTAGTTGAAGTCACTTTGGAAAATGGGGCGAAGTTAGAATCCAAAACCATCATTCTATCGACCGGTGCACGCTGGAGAGAGATGAACGTTCCGGGTGAGCAGGAATATAAAACCCGTGGTGTAGCATACTGTCCGCACTGTGATGGTCCACTGTTTAAAGGCAAACCCGTTGCAGTCATCGGTGGCGGTAACTCGGGTGTTGAAGCGGCGATTGACCTGGCCGGGATTGTCGAGCATGTAACTTTGGTGGAGTTTGATACCAAACTGCGTGCCGATCAGGTCTTACAAGACAAGCTTAACAGCTTGCCAAATACCACTGTGATCAAGAATGCGCTGTCGACTGAAGTAGTCGGTGATGGTTCACAGGTCACTGCACTGAAATACAAGGACCGTGCAACGGATGAAGAACATACGATTGAACTGGCGGGAATTTTTGTACAGATCGGTTTGTTGCCAAACACGGACTTCCTGAAAGAAACAGCTGTTGAACTGACCAATCGTGGCGAGATCGTGATTAACGAGCGCAATGAAACCAATGTCAAGGGTGTGTTTGCTGCCGGTGACTGTACTACCGTGCCGTACAAGCAAATCATCATTGCTACAGGTGAAGGTGCCAAGGCATCGCTATCTGCCTTTGATTACATTATCCGTTCGGGACAGTAATCTATATTCAGCATAAATAGTTTGATCTGGCTTATATCACAATGTGGTATAAGCCTTTTTTTTCCCTCATTTTTTCATAAAAAATAATTACATTTAATTAACAATTTTAGCTCATAATTTGTGCATTTTTTTAGCTATATTCAAAATACCCCTATTTAGGTGGGTGCCACAATTAAAAGGAAATGAAAATGAATAAATTGCTTATTGCTTTAGGTCTTGCTGCTAGCGTTGCCCTGGTGGGTTGTAATAAACAAGAAGCACCAGAAACAGGTGCAACTACTGGCGAACATCTTGAAAATGCAGCCAATCAAGCAGGTCATGATATTTCTGATGCCACAAAGGAAGCTGAAGCTAAAACTCAAGCTGCTGCTAATGAAGCTACCTCTAAAATTGAGGCAGCAGGTGATGAAGCTGCTGCTAAAACTGAAGCCGCAGCAAAAGATATTAAAAATGCAGCGAAAGAAGCTACTGCAAAAACTGCCGGTGCTGTGGAAGAAGGTGCTTCAAATGTTCGAGAAAAAGCTCAACAATAATGTGAATGGTTGAAATAAAAAAGCTCCTTTAAAAAGGAGCTTTTTTATTGAAAAATCTGACTTTTTATGCACATTACTTCGATGATAGTTGCAAGAAATAATGATTCAAAGCATGTTCACATACCATATTCATATCTTCATGAAAAATATTATGTTCAAAGAACAGGTAGATTATTACGTACTGTAGTATTAGGAGCAAATGACGGAATTATTTCCGTGACCAGCTTAATTATGGGTATGGCTACCAGTAGTGCATATCTGCATACTTTATTGCTGCGCTAGTTGGAGAATTACTGCTCGGATACGGTGTCCGTCCCACATATGACTGTATATCTGGTGCTTACTTCAGTGGTATTTCTTCAGGTAGTTTGCATGGCTGGTTATGGTTGATCTTTGCCTTCCTGGGTAACAGTATTGGCATGAAACTTCGTCCCATTTTCTTTCCGGACGAATGACCACAACCAGGAAAATTAACCGGTTATTAAATCCAAATTTCAACCTATGAAAAAGCCCATCATTGAATGGGCTTTTTTGTTTATCCTATTTTTAATTAATGCAGCGCTGCTTTTAAATTACAACCAAAACCCATAATTTCTTGAGCCTGACGGTATGAGGTATAACGGTTTAAAATAAAGTCATAAAACTGGTCTGCATCCGCAAAATTTTTGCTTAAGTTTTCACCCTGTGCATGGGGTAATTTCACATGTCCAATGATATTCAGATTTTGATGACCCAACTGATACATTTCGGCAAAATAGCCATTCATCATTTGACAATACGCCTGTTTGACCGGTTTTAAGGAAGTACTACTCACCGCATGCAGGTTTAAAGTCTGCAACTGATTTACATCAAGCAGCGACTGGTCTGAAAAGGCAATATTGTTGCTTTTTTTAAAAGCCTGATAATCTTTAGATAGCTGTTGATTTAAGGTTTCAAAACGCTGCTGCAAGCTGGCTGCATCCTGCACCTTATATTTTTGAGGATCAATCTGGATTTTTTGCTGTTCGGAAGATGAACATGCTGAAAGTACTACGCTTAAAATTAAAGTCGCCAAAACGAACGGCTTCATTATAAATTGTCCTCATCACTAAATCTTGCAATAGTATGCCTGAAATATGCAGCTATATTGATTTTTCATTCATATAACGCCAGTAACGCTTCGGCACATACTGAATATGCAGTTTCATATTTTGCCGAACCTGAATATTGATACTGCGGAAATAATCTTTCCACAGCTGGTCATACAGTAATTCCTGTTCATCCAGTTCTACAGTAAACGCCTGACTATAACCACTCGCGAATGTGGCATCGACCTGATGAGCGTCCATTTCAATTTGATGCACCTGCTGCAAATCATAATAAATGCCATATTTACGCTTTTCATCATAAATCAGCCAGCGTTGATCCTGATAACGTGCCTTAAAATGCCGTTCAATCAGCGGCAACACATTAAAATCAGGCCGAACCAGACTTAAAAACAGACTATCCTGACATTTCTTGAAGCGTACAAAGGCTTCCATACGATGCTTTTCACGGCCAACCTGCTTCGCCCATTGCGATAAAGCCAGCACATCAGCATGCCCATAGTTTTCATCGACCTTGTAGCGAGTTTGAAAAACATAGAGGCAATAGTTAAACAGATGTTGATAAGCAGTTTGATTTTCAGATAGAAAAGTATAGTAAAAATTACGCTGACTCTGACCCGATGTTTTTTGCTTCAATCCCCGCCAGACCCGCTGGGCATGCTCTTCATTCGATGCGACCTGTATAAAATCATCAAACAAACCCTTTTGAGCATGTGGATTGCTCGTCACCTGTACCCGAAACTCTTTAAATTGAAAGGCACGAAATACACAGCTTAACAGGCCGTTCATGCTGCCATCAAAACAGTAAGTTGCCATTAAAAAGCAAAACCCAATTGTGGCGATAACTGCTGCACATATTTGGACTGTCCCGACTGCAAAATCTGACTTCGAATCTGGCCTGGCAACTGCTCCTTGATAAATTTTGGCGTATCGGCACAGCAGATAAAATGCTGCGCACGGTTATATGCAACGCCCATACGCTTCAGTTGATCGATATGAATTTTGCCAAAGCAACGTGCCTGGACAATTTTTTTCGCTGAGCGCACACCAATACCCGGAACACGTAAAATCATGCGGTAATCCGCCCGGTTCAGATCCACTGGAAACTGCTCAGGATGACGTAAAGCCCAGGCTAATTTTGGATCAACGTCCAGGTCCAGATTGGGGTGTTTTTCATCGACCAGTTCTGTCGCCTCAAAACCATAAAAGCGCATCAACCAGTCGCTTTGATACAAGCGATTTTCTCTTAATAAGGGGGGTGCTGAACCAATCGCAGGCAAGGCTTTTTCCTGTTCATTAATTGGAATATAACCCGAGTAATACACCCGTTTCAGTTTAAATTCCTTGTAATGCCGGTCTGCCATTAAAATAATGTCTTGATCGCTTTCGCTATGTGCTCCCACCACCATTTGCGTGGTTTGCCCTGCCGGAACAAATTTAGGAACTGAGCGGATCATCTTGCGTTCATCTTTAAACTGGATTAAACGGTCACGAACAATACCTAAGTCTTTCTGTACTTCGGCATGTGTTTTCTCAGGAGCAAATTTTTGCAAGCCTGCTTCAGTCGGCATTTCTAAATTAATACTCATCCGATCAACATACAGCCCCGCTTCAGTAATGATTTCCTGCGATGCGCCGGGAATGGTTTTTAAGTGAATATAACCGTTAAAATTTTCTTCCAGACGTAATTTTTTCACCACTTGCAGCATCCGCTCCATGGTGTAATCTGCCGATTTAAAAATCCCTGAACTTAAAAACAAACCTTCAATATAATTCCGGCGATAGAAGTTCATGGTTAAATCTACTACTTCCTGAACGGTAAAAGCCGCCCGTTTTACATCATTGGAACGACGTGACACGCAGTAAGCACAATCATAAATACAGACATTGGAAAACAGAATTTTAAGCAGTGATACACAGTGCCCATCTTCAGTATAGCTATGACAGATACCGGAACCGGTATTTCCTACCCCTTTGTCCTTGTTTTTTCGGTTACTGCCACTTGAGGAACAGGAGACATCATATTTGGCAGCATCGGCTAAAATTTGCAGTTTTTCACGGATACGATCAGACATGTGTAATCAGCACTAAAAAATGAATAAGTATTATAAAATTTTCAACTCAAGCCGCGTGTTCACTGATCTTTTATGCGACATGGTTTGACGCCTTATTGATCATTGCATTTTCATTTATTTTTAGGTGTAAAAAACTTTTTATTTCATAAAAAAATAACGAATATTATTTGCTTAATTTATAGGGCTTGGGCAAAGTGATGAGATGCATAGGAGCCAAATATGACTTTATTAGAACAACTTGAAATTAAACATCCTATTTTCCTGGCACCGATGGCAGGTGTTTCTACTCCTCAACTGGCAGCTGAGGTTTCCAATCAAGGCGGTTTGGGTTCATTGGGTTTGGGTGCTAGTACAGTTGCAGCAGCGCGTCAACAAATTTTAGAAACGCAAGCACTTACTCATAAACCATTTCAGGTCAATTTCTTCTGTCATCAAAGCGCCACGCTCGACAAAAATGTAGCAGATCAGTGGATTAAATATTTATCCCCTCAATTTCAGAAGTATCATGCAACTCCGCCGACAGAATTAAAATGTATCTATCCCAGCTTTCTCGATAACGATGACTATTTAAACCTGGTTTTAGAAACTCGACCTCAGGCAGTAAGCTTTCACTTCGGCATTCCACATCCTCATCAAATTCAGGCCTTAAAACAGGCCGGTATCCTGACGATGGTTTCAGCGACCAATCTGGCTGAAGCACTGCAGATTGAAGCGGCTGGGATTGATATCATTATTGCGCAAGGCATTGAAGCCGGTGGGCACCGTGGCATTTTTAATGAAACATTTGACAGCGCAGTCAAGACTTCTGATCTGGTACAATTGTTAAAACAGTACTGTAGCAAGCCTGTTGTGGCTGCGGGCGGGATCATGAATGGCACCCAGGCTCAGCTCTTAATCCAGTTAGGTGCCGAAGCTGTTCAATTGGGCACCGCTTTCGTACAGTGCAAAAGTTCCAATGCCAACACGGCCTATCGACAAGCCCTGTTTAGCAAACCAATTACCCAAATGACTGCCAGCATTTCCGGACGACCTGCTCGCGGTCTAATTAACCACTGGCATACCCAAATCGATCAGCCTGAACGTCCTCCAGTTGCCACTTACCCCTATTGCTATGACTTGGGTAAACAACTGCATGCCGCAGCATCTGCACAAGGTGACCATGATTTTGGGGCATTTTGGGCGGGAACCAATGTTGCCCAAATTCGGGAGATGGAAGCTGCAGATTTAATTAATCAGCTGGTTCTGGAAATCAGTCAAGCCTAATCTTCTGGCATAAATATGCTGTAAAAAAACCTCTCAGTTGAGAGGTTTTTTGCTCAACGTTCATCTAGCATGGAGCACGAAGCCATGCATCCTTGGCAGCATATTTTGCTTGCTCCCAATCTAAACGGGATGGGCCTTTGATTGCTTCCCATTGGGTTCGCAATTCAGTTTCTACCTGTTCAAAATGTGTATCACTGTCGAACAAAGGACGTTTCTTATATCCCACCTCATAGGCACTGCGATAATCCCTGTCATAATCTAAATCATCATAGGTACTTCGGCTTTCATGGAAATAAGGACTGTCGCGGTGCTGCTCTCTCCAATAGGCATCTTCTTCGACTGGATTGATGGCATCGGCAGCTTCATTACCCGCCACACCACCAATAATACCACCGACAATACCGCCAACTACCGCACCTGCAGAACCAGCTGCTACACCACCCACTGTACCAATACTTGTACCCACAGGGTGATCATTTGCTTCATTCATATCTGGTACCTGATTACTTTCCTTATCGGTAATCGAATCAGCATTCACATCTGTTCTTGGTTCTTCTGGACGTTTATTTGGATGAGTAAGATCAGCTTCCATCATAAGACGATTTATATTGACCATTCTCTTTCTCCTTCTGTCCTATCTATATACAAAATATTTAGAGAAGCCGCTTATTTAAGCTTTAGAAGAATTCAGCTTAAAGCTCTTCTGAATAAGCTATGTCTTATAAATGTGCTAAATGGGTGATGAGATGTTGTAGGGTGTAATTCTTTTAGTATTGTTTTATACAAATTACGCAAAAAAAGTCTCGATAAAGAAAATTCACTACTCTTTTTTGAATGGAATCTTTTAAAATAAAGAGCAGTGACCTATTTGAAACATGGAATAGAAAACGAATAAAAGGCTATTTGGTTTCAAGCAGGTTAACCTGCTCCACCTGCACATCACTCATAATTTTCCCCTGAGCAAGAAGCTGGTTAAAATAATCTTCTACGACATTAAACTGCTCGGCCGTGCTTTCAACCTTATACATATTCTGGCGGAATTCATTGCTTGAACGTAAACCTTTGGTATACCAGGCAATATGTTTACGAGAAATACGGCAACCTGAGTATTCACCATAGAAATCATAAAGTTCAGATAAATGTCCCAATAACACATCTTTCACTTCAGCAATACTGGGTGCAGCCAGCTGTTCACCTGTTTTTAAATAATGTGCTATTTCACGGAAAATCCAGGGACGACCTTGTGCTGCACGTCCAATCATCACAGCATCCGCACCCGTATAATCGAGCACATATTTGGCTTTTTCAGGACTGTCTATATCACCATTGGCGATAATAGGAATATTCAACATTTCTTTGACTTCTTTAATCAAAGAATAACGTGCTGTATTCAAGTACATATCTTCACGGGTACGGCCATGCAGTGCCAATGCAGCAATCCCGGCTTCTTCAGCACGCTTGGCAACCCGCAGGATATTTTCATGCCCATTTAGATATCCTAAACGGGTTTTTAAAGTCACAGGCACATCGACTGCCGCAACTACCGTATCTAGAATTCGTGCCACCAGATCTTCATCTTTTAATAATGCAGAACCTGCTAATTTATTACAGACTTTTTTGGCCGGGCATCCCATATTGATATCGACAATTTGTGCACCATTCGCCACCTGATAGCGTGCCGCTTCTGCCAGCTCGCCGGGTTCAGAACCGGCAATCTGCGCAGAGATAGGCGCCAGTTCGCCGTCAAAATTGGCACGGTACAGACTTTTCTTGCTCATACGTAAGGTCTGGTCCGAAGTCATCATTTCACTGACGGCATGGCCTGCACCAAAATATTTACACAACGTCCGGAAAGGACGATCCGTAACACCTGCCATGGGAGCAACAATTAAATTATTTGACAGTTGATATGGACCAATATACATATAAATTCATCACTTTTTCGACCGGCATAGTATACTGCATATGCTGTATAGGCTCATCCTTTTGGAACATGTTTTCATCATTATGAAAAAAACTCTTTTTACTTCATCTCGGTTTAAATCTTTGAGTATCCTGGCTTTTTCTTTGAGCCTGATGGCATGTGGGGATAACTCGTGGTGGTCAAAAAACAATGAACCAACCCTAGAAGAAGATCAAGTCAAACGGCTTATTCCACCACGTGTTAATGACCGTAGTTCTTGGGCCAAAGACATTTACGGCATTACCGATCAGCTCGGTATTCCTCAAACCAAAGAAAATATTTGCAGTATTGTGGCTGTGGTGGATCAGGAATCCAACTTCGTTGCTGACCCGCAAGTTCCCGGTTTAGGTGAAAAAGCGGTGAAAGAAGTTCAAGATCGGCTGGATGAAAAATTTAAAGATAAATTGGGCGATACTCTGGGCGGAACCATGGCCGGTTATTTTGAGCAGGTTCTGAAAAATCAGCCCACCCCTGAAAATAATTATTTAAGTCAAATGCGTCGCGTGAAAACCGAGCGTGAACTAGATGAACTCTATCGTGAAATTTTTGACTATATGTCAAAACATTATCATGTCAGTGCCTTAACCGGTGCGGCCAAACTGGTCGGTCAAGACATGGGCGAAAAATTAAATCCGATTACCACTTTAGGTTCCATGCAGGTTCATATTGGCTATGCCAAAGAACATAAACGCCAAGGCGGCAATATGGCCGAATTACGTACTGATTTATATAGTCAATATGGTGGCTTGTATTACGGTATCCACCGTTTGATGATGTACCCTGCCGATTATGATAAAGCGATTTATCGTTTTGCAGATTATAACTCTGGCATGTATTCAAGTCGCAACGCAGCTTTTCAAAGCATGCTCAATGACTTGACGGCAACAGAGCTTGACCTGGATGGTGATTTGTTGCTTTACACTAAAGATGGCTCAGTCCGTTCTGCAGCCAGTCAGTCCGAACGTGAACTGATTAGTGTATTTGCAGCCAACAATATTCTTGTTACACCACGACAGATTCGTTCTGACTTAAAAAAAGAAAAAGAGAAAGATTTCGAAGATACAGCAACTTATCGTGCGGTAACCAAGCTCTACCAAGAGAAAACAGGCAAAGAGCCAATTTATGCTATTATGCCTGAAGTGGTCATTTCTGGCCCTAAACTGAGTCGTGATTATAATACCAACTGGTTTGCAACGCGCGTAAATGGAAGATATCAATCATGTATGCAACGGGCAAAAAGAATAAAAATTTAGCGCTCTTTGATTTTGATGGAACCCTGTGTAAAAAGGACAGTTTCACGGGGTTTATCTTCTATGCTTTATCCAAACGCCATATTGTCAAACAAGGTATTAAAATTCTGCCTTGGATTCAAGCTTATTATTTGAATGTCTATTCTGCACCTGCCATGCGCTCCAAATTGTTTCGTGCCATGTTTAGCAATGCCAATGCCTTAGAACTACAACAAATGGCACAGGAATATGCAGTAAATTTAATGAATCAATTAAATCAGCCTTTGCTTAAGCAGCTTAAACAGCATCAAGCCTTGGGCGATGATGTTGTATTGGTTTCGGCATCGGTCGATGTCTATCTCAAGCCTGTCTGTGAGTTATTAAATATTGATTTAATTTGCACTCATACTGAACAAGTCAATAATATCTATACGGGACAATACACCACACCCGATTGCAGTTCGGAACAGAAAAGACAACGAATTTTAGAAAAATATCATTTAACTGATTATGCTGTAATTTATGCCTATGGTAATAGTCATGAAGATAAGGAAATGCTTGCGATGGCCCATTATGCTTACATGGTGGGTATCAATGAGACTATTCCTGCATTGCCAAAAAAGATACAACAAATCGCCATTTAAGAGCTGCAAAATTATTCAAAGGTATAGATATCCGTTTTGGCAAAAATTCATTTGTTCTATTGTCCTTATTTTCTTATTAGGCAAGTCGTAAAAGCTGGACTCAACAGAAAATTTGTCAGGTCATGACTATGGCAAATAATGGAAATTACATGAACTTAACAAAAACACTTAAAGCTTATATACATCAGTAAAAAGCCACTTGAATAGAAGTGGCTTTTTATGAATACAAGATTATTTCTTAAACGGGAACGCATATTTAACGATACGTTTAAGCACACTGCCATACTGTTTAACCAAGCTGGCGTTATTGTAATTTAAACCATATTTTTCACAAACTGCCTGAACTTTAGGCGCCATTTTACGATAACGGCGCGCCGGAATATCCGGATATAAGTGATGCTCGATTTGATGACTTAAGTGACCTGTCAAAATATGGAATGCTTCTGAACCTGTCAAGTTTGATGAGCCACGAATCTGGCGCATATACCAATGACCGCGACTTTCATTTTCCAGTACCGATTTCGGGAACACTTCCACATCTTTAGTAAAATGACCACAGAAAATAATACTGAATGTCCAGATGTTACGGATACCATTCGCCACCAGGTTACCTGTAAATACAGGTAAAGCTGCTGGACCGGCAATCAACGGGAAGAATACATAATCTTTAAACAATTGCTTGCCAATTTTTTTCTGCATGGGTTGCCATTCTTTCTTGGCCTGTTCCTTAGATTTACGTCCTTTCCAAACCTTACCAATTTCAAGATTCTGGATGGCTACGCCCCACTGGAACAGCAGGCAAAATGGAATGCTATAAATTGGCTGCAATAAATAACCCGGCTTCCAGCGCTGCTCAGGAAACAGACGAAGTAAACCATAACCGATATCATCATCCATCCCTTTAATATTGGTATAGGTATGGTGCTTATAGTTATGGGTTTGGCGCCAGTTATCTGCTGTCCCGACAATATCCCACTCAAACGTTGGACCATAGAATTTAGGATCATTCATCCAGTCATATTGACCATGCATGACATTATGCCCCAGCTCCATATTTTCCATGATTTTGGCAAAGCCCAGTAAACCGGTACCTAATACCCATGCTGGCGGGAACCAGCCTGCAAATAAACAGGCACGTCCGGCAATGGAAGCATACCGGATGGTTGAATAAACTCGGCGGATATATTCCGCATCCTTTTCGCCGATATCATCAAGCACTTCTTGTTTAATCGCATCCAGTTCACGAGCCAAATCATCTAATTGAGATTGTGTGAGCTCACCATTTTTCGGATTTTTAAAATATTCTATTTTAACAGGCATATTCATGATATTTATCTCACTTATAAATCAATGACAAGGTCAGACTGTGCTGAATTGACACAGATTTTTAATAAATTACCAGGTTCGGAGTTTTGACTACCATTCACTAGATCTTTAGTTGAACCTTCAACTTTATTACACACACATTTATGACAAATGCCCATGCGACAACCATGAGTAGGTTTAATATTTTGTTGTTCCAGACTGCTCAGAATAGACTGACCTTTAGGGATGACCAGTACTTTATTGGATTTCAATAAGGTTATGTTAACAAAGCCAATATCCGAATTTTCAACCGGGGTCATACTGAAAGCTTCACTTTTGAAACTCTGTGCATTTGCAAACAGCTGTTCCGCCTGTGCAACAAATCCGGATGGACCGCAAGCATACACCAGACTATTTTCAATATTATTCACCAAAGCCAAATGGTCCTGGTTTAAGCGTTTGCCCGCATCTTCTTCCTGAGTATAAAAAACCTGAAAAGAAAAATTCGGATATTGTTCAGCCAGTTGTTCAAAACGTGCTTTAAAAGCAACATCAGCATATTGCTTAACCCAATACAACAGCTGGATTGGTGCTTGAGTCATGCGATCTGTTTTAGAGAGTGCTTTGAGTAAACTTAGCATTGGGGTAATACCACTACCCGCCGCAAGCAATATCATCGGTTGAGCCTGCTCTGGTAACAGCATATCCCCATAAGGCTGACCAAATTCAAGAATATCGCCAACTTGAGCATGTTCAACCAGCCAGGAGCTGACTTTGCCCTGATCAACTTTTTTAACTGTTAATAAGACATGTTGAGTATCAAGCTGCGTCAGACTATAGCTACGCTCATAGCGAACACCGTTGACTTCCACAAAAACCGGATGGTGCTGCCCTGCTTGCCCCATTTTAAAATGACGGTTCACCTGAATGGTTAAACTCATCATATTTTGCGCAGAATTTTCTTTTTGGACAATTTTACCCAAGGCCTGATTGACTGACCAAAGGGGATTGATTTTTTGCAACCAGAAATCAGCTGCGTACTGGTCAATAACGCTTTCAGCCAGTGAACTTAGGGGAGATTTTTTCATTTTTTCTACAACATGCATAGTCAGTACCACGCGATCGATTTTTAATTATTATACACATGTATATATACTTGTATATATATTTGTATTGTTTCTATTCATTTCCCAAGTTGCAATGCAACCGTTATAATGTTTTCGTATCTCTAATCCCTTGAAAAATATGAACCCGTCTTCAATCAAAAAAAATATTGATGCTCCTGTTGATAAACAGAATGTTGTTCATGAACCGGTGACCGTCCGTACTGTAGGACGAAAAGCAACCATTACCAAAGAAGAGCTGTTTCAAGCTGCATTGAACTTAATTGGACCGCAAAAAAGCATTTCTTCCTTGAGCCTACGTGAAGTTGCGCGTGAAGCTGGCATTGCGCCCAACAGTTTTTATCGGCATTTCAGAGATATAGATGAACTTGCGATTGAGCTGATTGATCGTGCCGGGATTGTATTGCGTCAAATTTTGCACCAAGCGCGCTTAAAGGCCTCCAAGCAAAACAGCATTATTCGCAGTTCAGTCGAAGTTTTTATTGAACAGTTAGATGCAGATGAAGGCAATTTAAGTTTATTGCTGCGTGAAGCCTATACCGGCTCCGCTTCATATAAATTAGCGGTTGAACGCCAGTTAAATTATTTCCAGCAAGAATTACAGGAAGATCTCATTCGCCTGGAACGCCTCAATAACAACAGGCTTTCTCACCCCGATATCGCCGCAAAAGCCATTACCCAGCTGGTATTTAATATGGGTGCAACAGTGATTGATATCTCTGCGAAGGAACGTAAAGAAATTGCCGAACAAACCATGATCATGATTCGGATGATTCTAGAAGGTGCACGCCATCTGGATGAAGCGAAAATCCGGTAATTTATAATTTTATTCTTTGTACACGACAAAAAAAGATAACTCATTGAAATAATGGCATAATACTTGTTTTCTGACGACGAATATGATGACACATTTCAATGAGTTACATCTCATCTTAAACAAATATCTAAAGTGGAACAAGTCACATGCAAAATGTTTTACACTGATTATGCTTGCATTAATTGTAAAACAGACATGTAATCTTTCTTCTGCATCTAAAGCCTTACCCATCAAGTGCTTACCACAATCATTTTATCGACGTATACAACGCTTCTTTGCAGATCAGTATTTCGATTATCGTCAAATTTCTCAGTTAATTTTCAATATATTTTCATTCGATAAAGTCCAATTAACTTTGGATAGAACTAATTGGAAATGGGGAAAACGAGATATTAATATCTTGATGTTAGCCATCGTCTATCGTGGAATAGCGATACCTATTG